>CALHCQ010000100.1 GCA_937936645.1 uncultured Algibacter sp. | reverse complement strand
GTAAGCCTGTTTGCCAACAGTATTAAAACGAGGAAGTTCGCTAACATTAACATTGTCTGGGTAGAGTTGCTCTAATTTTTTATCGTTTTCTACGTACTGACCAAAATGCCAAAACTCCTTTAAATCGCCTTCTTTTTTACCTTTAGCACTTTCTTTACCAAACGATACATAGCCGCGTTGTCCTGCTATACCATCTATTTCGTATTTTCGTTTAGTTTCTAGGGGTAAATCAAAAAAATCTTTAACCTCTTTATATAAATCATTTACCAAATCGTCTTTTAAAAAATGACCCTTTAAAGATACAAAACCTATGCTTTCGTAGGCTTCGCCTATAGCTTTTACAAAAGAGGCTTTGCGTTGTTTATCCTCCGAAATAAAATCTTGTAAATCAACGCTTGGTATAGTATTCATTATGACTAATATTTATGTAGTTACTACAAATGTACAAAACCAAAGTAAAAAAATACTATGCTATTTAATACAGATTGATTTAAACAAAGGCTTTTTATAGTATCTTTGAATTTGCTTTATAACCGTACATATGTGTGCTAAAAAAAACGTTAAAACCCTGGTGGTTAATCATATTCATTTTGAAGAATCTTTATTAATAGACTTCTATAAAAACATACTTAAACCTAGATTAATAGAAGAAAAAATGATTCTTTTATTAAGGCAAGGTAAAATAAGTAAATGGTTTTCGGGTATTGGCCAAGAGGCTATTTCGGTAGGCGTAAGTATGGCATTAACAAATAACGATTACATATTACCTATGCACCGCAATTTAGGGGTGTTTACGACACGGCAGGTGCCACTTTATCGTTTATTTGCACAATGGCAAGGTAAAGCTTCTGGTTTTACAAAAGGGAGAGATCGATCGTTTCATTTTGGCTCGCAAGAACATAAAATTATTGGCATGATTTCGCACTTGGGCCCTCAACTTGGAGTAGCCGATGGTATAGCCTTAGCCTCTAAACTTAATAAAAGCAAGCAAGTTACAGCCGTTTTCACTGGTGAAGGCGGCACTAGTGAAGGCGATTTTCATGAAGCCCTTAACGTGGCATCGGTATGGCAATTACCCGTTTTATTTTGTGTAGAAAATAATGGCTATGGCTTATCGACACCAACAAACGAGCAGTATTATTGTAAAAATATTGCAGATAGAGGTGCTGCCTATGGCATGGAATCGCATATTGTAGATGGAAATAATATTTTAGAGGTATATACCAAAGTAAGCACATTAGCTAAAAGTTTAAGAGCACACCCAAGGCCTGTTTTAATTGAGTTTAAAACATTTAGAATGCGAGGGCATGAAGAATCTAGTGGTACAGACTACGTACCTATAGAGCTGTTAGAAAAATGGTCTAAAAAGGACCCGTTAAAGCACATAGAAAACTTATTAATAGCGAATAACATTATAAATGCTAACACTATAGAACATCTTAAAACAGATATTTCTAAACACATAGAGCAGCAACTTCATGTAGCTTATAATGAACCCGAAATTACAGCTAACAAAACTTTAGAATTAAGTAACGTATTTAAAGAACATCATTTTAAACACATACCGAAACAAGCACAGACCCAATCGCTACGTTTTATAGATGCGATATCGCAAAGTTTAAAACAAAGTATGCAAACACATCATAATCTCGTTTTAATGGGACAAGACATTGCTGATTATGGTGGTGTTTTTAAAGTTACAAAAGGTTTTTTAGATGCATTTGGAAAAGAAAGAGTAAGAAACACACCCATTTGTGAATCTGCCATTATAGAAACCGCCATGGGATTGTCTATTGCAGGAATGAAAGCTGTTGTAGAAATGCAATTTGCAGATTTTGCCAGCTCTGGTTTTAACCCCATAGTAAATTACTTAGCAAAATCGTTTTACAGGTGGGGCGAGAATGCCGATGTGGTAATACGTATGCCATGTGGTGCAGGAGTAGGGGCGGGTCCCTTTCATTCGCAAAGTAATGAAGCCTGGTTTACAAAAACACCAGGGTTAAAAGTAGTATACCCAGCATTTCCTGTAGATGCAAAAGGCTTATTGGCAACAGCAATTAACGACCCTAATCCTGTTTTGTTTTTTGAGCATAAAGCATTATATAGAACCGTTAAACAAGATGTACCGGCAAATTATTACACCACACCACTAGGTAAAGCGGCCTTATTAAAACAAGGAAATCATATAAGTGTGATTAGTTATGGTGCGGCTGTACATTGGGCTTTAGACGTATTAGATAAGCACAATAACATAAAGGCCGATGTTATAGATTTAAGAACCCTTTGCCCGCTAGATATGGATACCATATATAATTCTGTTAAAAAAACAGGAAAGGTTATTATTCTACAAGAAGACTCTATGTTTGGAGGCATAGCTAGCGATATTGCTGCAAGTATCATGGAACAATGTTTTAATTACCTAGACGCCCCTGTAAAGCGTGTTGCTAGTTTAAACACACCAATTCCTTTTGCAAAACAACTAGAAAATGAATATTTACCTAAACGAAGGTTTGAAAAAGAACTAATAAATTTAGTAAATTATTGATTTTTAGGAATGATATTTGTTAATTTAATTATAAATTATTGAACACTTATCGCATATTAAAATATATTTGGTAAGTCTGTTATGGTTAAAACAAACACTAATTCATGAAATTAAATACTGTATATATATTGTTAGTGGTTTTTTGTTTGCCTATTATTAGCATTGGGCAAATAGACAGCAGAAAAAACAATTCTTTCGCTATACCTGCTATTGCTGCTCCAGTAGACACAACAAATGTTACATCTATAGCACCCGTTAAAACAGACAAAATAGAAAAACCCTTTAGCTTACCTAAAGAACTCCCTGAATTAAAATTACCCGAAAAGGAGTTTTCTATGTTTCCTACCGAAGAATTTGCTAACCCAGGAGAACTATACACTAATAAATTAAATAAAATACAACAAACCTTGTTACCCGAAGGGCATAACCGTAATAGCGGATTAAAAGAAGATGCCTACTGGGGAGATTATAAAACAACATCGAATTCTGTTAGAATTCAATACAGAGATCACGGTAGGGTAGACGGAGACCTACTACGTATACATGTTAATGGTAATGTAATAAGAGCAAGAGAGTTTTTAAATGGTGGTTTTAATGGCTTTAACCTTAAACTAGAAAAAGGATTTAACACTATAGAGTTTTATGCTATTAATGAAGGTGATTTTAAACCCAACACAGCGCAATACAGAATATTAGACGACAATAACAAGATTATTTCTGGTAAAATATGGTCTCTTGCTGCCGGAGTAAAAGTTACTATTATAATTGTAAAAGAATAGAAAAGCATGCTTCGCTGTGTCGCACACTTTTCTATTTCTATATTATAACTTATTTAGCTCATTAACTAAAGCATCTCTCATAGCACTATCGGTAGTGCTTAAAGGTAGTCTATTAGCATTTAGTAGGTTTACAGATTCAAATTCATCATCCATTAAATTATATAATGCTTCTAATCCGTTATTAAATAAAATATATTTATGAGTTTCATTTCTAATGGTCACATCTAGAGCATTTGTCGGGCCAGATTCGGCATAAGCAAAACGCCTCGCTGTAAAAGCATCGCCTTTAAGTAAAGGTAAAAAGCTTTGACTATCGTTTATATTCTGAGTTCCTGTTCCTGCCGCATCGGCAATAGTGGCAAACAAATCTGTTGTATTAACTAGGGCATTACTTGTGCTATTAACGCTCTCTACATATTTACCAGAAACAACCATGGGTACGTTTACACCGCCTTGGTATAAAGAACCTTTAGAGCGTCTATTAGGATAAGCTTGTGCAACACGCCCTGGACTACCATTATCGCCTACAAAAATAATTATAGTATTGGCTTTTTCTTCTGTAGACATGCTATTCATTAATCGTCCCATTTCTGTATCCATAGCCTCTATAGCAGCCATATAATAGGGCATAGGGTTACTATTGATACTTGCTTCATCGGCAGCCAAAGCGCCTTGACTATGTAATTCGTTTGGTGGTAAGTGAAAAGGCGTGTGTGGTGCATTGTAAGCCAACCATAAAAACCAAGGTTTCGTTTGTGTATTTACCCAATTTATGGCAGACGTTGTTATTGCTGTTGTAACATATGTGTTAGATGAGGTTGTTACACCATTTGTTGTTAAGCTCCAATTGGTGTACGATGGCACACCGCCACCTAATGTACCTTCGTAATAACCTACACCTATGTTATTAGGGTGTGTGGCCTCTTTAGATAAATGCCATTTACCAATAACAGCATGGCTGTATGCATTATTGGTTTTAGTATCTAGATATTTTTGAATGGATGCTTCGGTAGTAGATAGCTCGACTCCAACTTCTGTAACCCCAGTTCGAAATCCGTATTTACCTGTAATTACGGTGCCTCTAGTAGGAGAGCATGTCGGGTTTGCCCAAGTATTATTAAATTTAATTCCAGATTGCATTAAACTGTCTAATGTTGGCATATGTGGCTTTACCGCACCAATATTATAACCCGGTGTGGCATCTAATCCCATATCATCAGCAATAATTAATAAAATATTTGGACGTTTGTCTTCTTCTGTTGTTTCTACTTGGTCTTCGCTTGTATTTGCATCATCTGTATTACTACATGAAAAAATTAACAACGAGAGTATTAGCGCTTTAAATAAAAATTGCAGGCTTGTTTTGTACATATTATAGATATAAAGGTTAGATATATTTATGACAGGTTTGGGGGTGAAAGGTTTAATAATAGGACAAGGTAATTAAAAAAAACTATAATTAAACAGGCAATAATTCGTGATAAACCCACGAAAGGTGTTATTTTTGTGCGCTATTAAAATTATTCTTATGTCCATATCAACTACAGATTTAGAAGAAAGAACAACAGGTAAAAACCTCTATAGTTACCAAAGAGGAGCGATAGATAAAATATTTCAAAGTTTCGAGCAATCACCTAAAGATTACCACTTACTATACCAACTTCCAACGGGTGGTGGTAAAACTGTTATTTTTTCTGAAATAGTACGTCAATACATAAAATTACATAACAAAAAAGTATTGGTTATGACGCATAGAATTGAGCTATGCCGACAAACCTCTAAAATGTTAACCGAGTTTGGTGTACATAACAAAGTTGTAGAAAGTAAAGCAAATTTAAGTGATCAAGCAGATTACAGTTGCTTTGTGGCCATGGTAGAAACACTTAATAACAGACTTAATGATGACAAGTTAGACATATCGGATATTGGTTTGGTTATTATTGATGAAGCTCACTATAATTCGTTTACTAAATTATTTAAATTCTTTAGTCAATCATTTATTTTAGGAGTTACAGCAACACCGCTAAGTTCTAATATGGAGCTTCCAATGACCGATAATTATAATGAATTAATTGTAGGTGAAACCATAGAATCTTTAATAGAAAACGGATTCTTAGCACGTGCAAACATGTATTCTTACAATGTTGGTTTGACATCGTTAGTTGTTGGTGCTAATGGTGATTATACGGTAAAATCTTCCGAAGATTTATATACCGACAATGGCATGCTAGACAAGCTAATACAAGCCTACGAAGAGCGCTCTAAAGGTAAAAAGACATTAATTTTTAATAACGGTATAAACACATCTTTACACGTTTACGACACTTTTAAAAGAGCAGGATACCCGGTAGAACATCTAGATAACACCAACTCTAAAAAAGAGCGTAAACAAATTTTAGAGTGGTTTAAACACACACCTGGAGCCATTTTAACCTCGGTAAGTATTCTTACCACCGGTTTTGATGAGCCATCTGTAGAAAGTATAATA
>CALHCQ010000099.1 GCA_937936645.1 uncultured Algibacter sp. | reverse complement strand
ATGCGTCTTTTTGAAGCTTTTTTTGAAGAATATAGAGATGTTATAGCCGACTAGATTACATACCATAAAATCATAAAAAAATGACTTATTGCTCCCGCTAGCACAAATAAATGCCATATAAAATGGTTGTAAGGAATTTTGGAAATAGCATAAAATACAATACCTATAGTGTATAATGAGCCTCCTAAAACAAGCCAAAAAACACCTCCAGAACCAATGGCCAACATTAAGTTAGGAAAATCTATAACAATAAGCCAGCCCATAACCAAATATAATAGCATCGAGAATACTTCAAAACGGCCTGTAAAAAACAGTTTTAGCACCAGCCCAAAGCAAGCAATACCCCACACTAAATAAAGCAACGTAAACCCTAAACTATTAATTAAAGTAATTAATAAAACCGGGGTGTAAGTACCTGCTATAAGCAAGTAAATACTAATATGATCTAGTATTCTATACCGCTGTTTTAATGTTTTTTCTGTGGCATAATGATATAATGTAGATGCTGCAAATAATATGATAAACGACAATGCGTAAATAAGAATACTAAATACACTAAAATTTGTTTTGTAAGTATTTTGGTTTAACAATACAAAACACCCAATAACACCAAATAAAATACCAGCCGCATGAGATAAGGTATTTAAACGTTCTTCAAGATTTAGTTTCTTAAAGCTGTTCATTATTTTTTATTTTTAGGATGCCACTTAATCGCTAAATCGTAAAAATCTATAGGCACGGCAGGACTCTGGCGCTGTAAAATTCCGTTTTGAAAACTTCTTAATAAAATATCTTCTATTTGGTAATCTTCTTTAACATCTACAGGGTTAAATGTTCTTTTTAAAGAAATATCGAAAACACTAGCGGTTGTATTATACCAAAAAGCACGCCAGCCATTTCGTAATTCTTTAACCAAATCGAAAGCTGTACGTCCTGTTTGTCTATGTATCAATTTTACTAAAATTTGACCTTCGGTACGGGACATTTTTTTTAATTTGTCTGAGAATTCACCTTCAATATATTTCTGCACCTTTTTTGTATAGCGCTTTCTGGCACGTTTTCTTTTTAACGTAGCTAAATGAGTCGTTAAAGAGTCTAAACGCTCTGATGCTAATTTAGCATAGGGGTACACTTTTATTGTTTTTCTTCTTAAAATTAAATACTTAATGCGTTCGGCACGATCGTCAAATTTTAGTTTTGGTAAAATAATAATTTCATCCAGATCAATGTGTGTTTTAGGTATAGAGTCGCCTTTAACGGTTATGTAATGTACCGTACTAGTATCCGTAGGCTCTACAGGTAATTGTGCCATGACAAGAAACGGCACAAAAAAACATATATATTTTATTAAATTCATCTACAATAAACTTACAATAATCTTACCAAAATAAATAATTTATAATATTGAAATCCTAAAAATCACATATATATTATTATTTTAGTACAAAACTTTATACATGGCAACAAAAAGCATATTAAACAAAAAGTCTATGGACTTTTTAGAAACATATTTAAATAATGCGGCTCCTACAGGATACGAATGGTCTGGACAAAAAATTTGGATGGATTATTTAAAACCTTATGTCGATGAATTTATTACAGATACTTACGGTACTGCTGTTGGAATTATAAACCCCGATGCAAAATACAAAGTCGTTATAGAAGGACATGCAGATGAAATATCTTGGTATGTTAATTATATTAGCGATAACGGACTTATTTATGTGATTAGAAATGGTGGTAGCGACCATCAAATTGCACCTAGTAAAATTGTTAATATACATACTAAAAAAGGTATTGTAAAAGGTGTATTTGGGTGGCCTGCTATACATACAAGAAGTAGAACAAAAGAAGAACCACCAAAACCAGATAATATATTTATAGACTGTGGTTGTAAAACTAAAGATGAAGTAGAAGCGCTTGGTGTACATGTGGGTTGTGTAATTACATACCCAGATGAATTTCACATTCTAAATGGCGATAAATTTGTATGTCGTGCTTTAGATAACAGAATGGGTGGTTTTATGATTGCCGAAGTTGCTCGTTTATTAAAAGAAAACAAAAAAGAACTTCCTTTTGGTTTGTATATTGTAAACGCTGTACAAGAAGAAATTGGCTTAAGAGGAGCAGAAATGATTGCGCATACCATTAAGCCCAATGCTGCAATTGTAACCGATGTTACGCACGATACAACAACACCAATGATCGAAAAAAAATCTGCTGGACATATGGAAATTGGTGCTGGTCCTGTTGTTGCTTATGCGCCTGCTGTACAACAAAAATTACGTGATTTAATTACAGATACTGCCGAAGACAAAAAGATTCCTTACCAACGCTCTGCCCTATCTCGTGCTACAGGTACAGATACCGATGCCTTTGCTTACAGTAATGGTGGTGTAGCTAGTGCTTTAATATCTTTACCACTACGTTACATGCACACTACCGTAGAAATGGTACACCGAGAAGATGTAGAAAATGTAATTAAATTAATTTACGAAACCCTATTAAATATAGAAAACGGCGAAACGTTTAGTTATTTTAAATAATAAAGAATCCCACAATAGTGGGATTTTTTTAAACCAAAAAATTAATATCATTTTTCTATGGATGAATACATAGATGTTGCCACTAAAGATGGTAAATTAACAGGAGATAAAGCGTTAAAATCTATAATACATCAAACCGGTTTGTATCATCATACAGCACATGTTTGGTTTTATACCAATAAAGGTGACGTATTGTTGTCGCAACGTTCTTCAAAAAAAGCTATTTGCCCTCTACTTTGGGACGTGTCTGTTGCAGGACATATCGATGCTGGAGAAACGGTAATAGATGCTGCTATTAGAGAAACAAAAGAAGAAATAGGTCTTGATATAAAAAATGAAGATTTAAAAAAAGTTGGTGTTTTTAAATGCTTTCAAACACATGTTAATGGACTAATTGATAACGAGTTTCACAACACATACATAGCAGAATTAAAAGTACCAATAACGCAATTAACACCTCAAGAAGAAGAGGTGGAAGCTTTAAAACTTGTTAGCATAGAAAATTTTAAATTATTACTAGAACATAGTGACACAAACAATCACTTTGTAAGTAGTAATTACAAATATTATAACACCGTATTAGATTGTATTACAAATAACCTGTAGAAATAAAAAAAGGCATAAAAATAAATTTTATGCCTTTTTTAAACTTTAATTAAATGCGTTTATTTAATATAATTTATTAATTCTGATAAACTACATTTGTGCTGCTCACCAAGATCCATATTTTTTAAAGTAAAACTACTAGAATTTACTTCTTCCTCGCCTACTAAAACAACAAACGGAATTTTTCGCTTATTTGCATGATTCATTTGCTTTTTCATTTTGGCTGCATCAGGATATAGCTCAGCGTTTATTCCTGCTAAACGCAATGCTTTTATAGCTTTTAAACTGTAAAGTGCTTCTTGATCTCCAAAATTTATAAAGAGTACTTTTATAGTATCGTTAACCGTTTCTGGAAATAAATTAAGCGCTTCTAAAACCAAATAAATTCTATCTAAACCAAAGCTAATACCAACACCACTTACATCTTTAAGTCCAAAAATACCTGTAAGATCGTCGTAACGACCACCACCACCTATGGATCCCATTTTTATATTTTGAGGTGCAGAAACTTCAAAAATAGCTCCTGTATAGTAATTTAACCCCCTGGCTAAAGTAACATCTAGTTGTAATTTAGCAGTATTTAAACCTAGGGCTTTAACGCCTGTATTTATAAACTCCAACTCTTCTACCCCTTTTAACCCGTCGTTAGAGGTAGATAAGATAGCTTTTAAAGCCTCTATCTGTGTATCAAAATCTCCAGTAAGATTAAATAAAGGTTGTAATTTATTTATACCCGCTTGTGGTATGCCTTTACTAAGCATTTCTGCTTTAACTTTATCTTCTCCAATCTTATCTAATTTATCTAAAGCTACAGTAAAATCTATAAGCTTGTCACTAGCACCAATAAGTTCGGCTATACCAGATAAAATTTTCCTATTATTAATTTTTATAGTTGTGCCAGTAAGTTTTAGGGCTGTAAAAACAGTATCATACAATTGTATAAACTCAACTTCTTGCCATAAAGACTTACTACCTACTACGTCTGCATCGCACTGAAAAAACTCTCTAAAACGTCCTTTTTGAGGCCTGTCGGCTCTCCAAACTGGTTGAATTTGATAACGTTTAAAAGGAAACTCAATATCATTTTGATGTTGTACCACGTAACGCGCAAATGGCACCGTTAAATCGTAACGCAATGCTTTCTCAGATATACTCGTTGTTAGCTTGGTAGAATCTTTAGAAAGATAGGCGGCTTCGTTTGCTTTAGCTAAATAATCTCCACTATTTAAAATTTTAAAAATAAGTCGATCTCCTTCTTCCCCGTACTTTCCCATTAAAGTATTAGAGTTCTCGAAACTTGGGGTTTCTATAGGCTGAAAACCAAAGGTTTTAAAAGCCGATTTTATAGTGTTAAATATATAATTTCGTTTTGCAATTTGTTCAGGATTGAAATCTCTTGTTCCTTTTGGTATACTTGGTTTTTGAGCCATATGTAGATACTTATATTAAGAAGAATCTGTTTTATTTTAACTTGCCGTAGCTTGTTTAAATAAAGTGTTAGTAAATGTTAAAATATTAATTTATAAGTTTGTTAAAATAATTAAACAAATCGCCTTTTGTAATAACAGCGCCTTGTTGTATTAATTTAAACTTATCTAAGTTTTTATCGTCGCTATAATCTTTTGTTGCCTGCACAAATTCTACAGCATCGTCCATTAAATTTTCTCGCAGCCAATTATAACCTTTAGTCGTTGTTAAATCCTTATTATTAGTTAACTTAACACCTATAAGTTTCATATGAGCATCTGTTAAACTAAATAAATGCATTTGGTTTGGCGATAAATGTTCTAAGTACTTAGCAGTATTTAACACACCTTCCCAAATTAAATCGCTAAAAACATCCAGTTCCATTTCGGCCAAATCTGGTTTATTTGCTTTTAAATTTGTCCACTCGTCTCCAGTAATAGATTGTGTTGCTAAAAAATTAATAAACTCCTGTTCCAACTCATTAAACTGCTCTTTTGTTAATCTTGAGTATTTCATGTATAACTATTGTTTTGTACTAAAACGAATTTATGTATAATTAAGGATGCAAATTTAGTAATATAAGGTTTGTTTTGCATACAAAATTACACTTATTCTTTTGTTTGGCGTAAACGCAATATTTTGCTGTTTATTTTAAAACATAAAAAAAGCTACTCTATAAAAGAGTAGCTTTTTTTTATTATAAACCTATTAGCTTGTTAGTAAGCTAATAATTTAGTTTTAAGCTTGTCCTACAACCTCAAATTCTAAATCTACAGATACTTCTCTGTGTAAACGAACAACAGCAGTATATTTACCAGTTCTTTTAACAGTTGCTACTGTAATGAATTTTTTGTCTATAGTTTGTCCTTCTTTTTCTAGAGCTGCAGCAACATCGATGTTGTTTACAGATCCAAATAATTTACTTCCAGTACCTACTTTAGCTGGGATTTTAATTTCTAATCCTTTTAAAGCATCAGCTATTACATTAGCATCGTCAACTATTTTCTTTTCTTTAAAAGCACGTTGCTTTAAATTCTCTGCTAATACTTTTTTAGCAGAAACAGTTGCTAATATAGCTTGTTTTTGAGGTATTAAAAAGTTTCTACCATAACCGTTCTTAACCGTTACAACATCGTCTTTAAACCCTAAATTTTCAACGTCTTGTTTTAATATAAGTTCCATTGTAATTGGTATTTTATTTTAATAAATCTGCTACGTAAGGCATTAAAGCTAAGTGACGTGCTCTTTTTACAGCTACAGACACTTTTCTTTGATACTTTAATGAAGTTCCTGTTAAACGTCTTGGTAAAATTTTACCTTGTTCGTTAACAAATCTTAATAACCAATCTGCATCTTTGTAATCTACATATTTGATACCAGACTTCTTGAAACGACAATATTTCTTAGCTTTATTTGTTTCAATGTTAAGCGGAGTTAAATATCTAATTTCTCCGTCTTTTTTCCCTTTAGATTGTTGTTCTATTGATGACATAATTAAGCTTTTTGTTTAAGTTTAACTCTTCTTCTTTCTGCCCAAGCTACAGCGTGCTTATCTAAAGCTACTGTTAAATGACGCATAAAACGCTCATCACGTCTAAACTCTACCTCTAGTGGGTTAATAACCTCACCGGCTACTTGGTACTCAAATAAGTGATAAAATCCACTTTTTTTGTTTTGAATAGGGTAAGCTAATTTTTTAAGCCCCCAATCTTCTTTTGATACCATCTTAGCGCCGTTAGAAACAAGAAAATCTTCGTATTTCTTTACTGTCTCCTTTACCTGATCTTCAGATAAAACGGGATTTAAGATGAAAACAGTTTCATAATGATTCATAAAAATCTATTTTAAAATTAATTTGGCTGCAAAAGTAAGTTTTTTTAATGAAACTAACCTATAATTTATCCGTTTTTTATAGTGTTCTAAATAAAAAAACTACTGTAAAGTTGATTGTGATAAACAAAGATGTTATATTTAAATGATTTTAAGCTTTAAAGCTTGTATATAAATTGAAATTTATGTAATATTGTTGTTGTAAAAACTTACAACAACCACATTTAAACACTAATATTGACGTATAATTATGATTTTAAACTGCATAGTAGTAGATGATTCAGCAATACAAAGGCTTTCTATTGTTAAATTGGTTGAAAACCACCCTAATTTAAATTTAATAGCCGAGTATAGTAGTGCTCTAGAAACAAAAAACGGTTTAAACTCTCACAAAGTAGATTTAATTTTTTTAGATATAGAAATGCCTGTGCTAAATGGTTTTGAACTTCTAGATGTTTTAAACAACAAACCACAAATTATTTTTGTAACAGGAAAAACGGAGTATGCATTTAAAGCATTTAACTATGATGCTACCGATTATTTACACAAACCAATTACAAAAGATCGTTTTAATATATCTGTAGCTAAGGCTTTGGAACAACAAAAGCTTTCGTCAGATTTTAATGAAGAAGATGGTGAACATATCTTTGTAAAAAGTAATTTAAAAAAACGTAAAGTATATATTAAAGATATTAAATGGATAGAAGCTCTTGGTGATTATGTTAAGGTTGTTACAGACGAGGCTAGCCTTGTGGTACTATCTACAATGAAAGCCTTTGAGGGAGAACTGCCCGAAGGTAAATTTTTAAGAATTCACAAATCTTACATTGTTAGTTTAGATAAAATAGATCGTTTTAATAGTAAAAGCGTAGAGGTTGGATCTTTTGAAATACCTTTAAGTAGAAATAAAAAGACGCAACTTGCCGATGCATTAAATAACATGTAAACTTAGTTTACAAAATACGGCAAAATACTTGTTTAAAAGTTATCTACATTTATAACAAGTCTTACCGATCTAAAATCTTTTACATTATAAAAGCTATTATTAATTTTAATGATAGCTTTTTTTGTTTTAGCTAACGATTGCTTATTGGGTATTTTTATTAAAATATTTTTATGAAATTGATTTCTTATTCTTGCTACAGG
>CALHCQ010000098.1 GCA_937936645.1 uncultured Algibacter sp. | reverse complement strand
TTAATTGTAAGTTAGACAAAAACCATTTTTGAGGTCCATAGTCCCACTCTGCCGATCGTAACCCCCCATTACTACTTCGTCTTATTAGTCTATCGTATCTTGGTATATTGGATGTTTTTGTGTAGTGCAAACCTAAATCTAGACTTAATTTTTTACTAGATTCGAAACGTGCTTTTTGAGAAAAGTTTATTTGATTATATCCTGAAAATTTTTGTTTTAAAGGATTACTATTTACAACAAGTTGATCGACATTATTTGTTGTCGTTACAAAATCTGGTCTTAAATAATCGTCTGGACCATTTTTTCCTGTTAGTAAATCGTCAAAATCGGTATAACTTATACTCGTAAAAGATGCCCACTTTTTATATCCAAAATTAAAATCTACATGCCCTGTTTTTTCTTGACTTGCTGTGGCGTACCTCAACACGGCATTAGCTTTAAACAAAACCGATTTTGAGTAAGATAATTGTGGTTTTTTTGTATAAAAACTTACCACGCCTCCTATGGCATCGCTACCATATATAATGGCACCTGCGCCAAGTGTAACTTCGGTATTTTGTATAGTAAAGGGATCTATAGAAATTATATTTTGCAAATTACCCCCTCTAAAAATAGCATTATTTATTCGCACACCATCTACAGTAAGTAATAGCCTATTCGTAGAGAAACCTCGTATTATGGGACTACCGCCTCCCAATTGGCTTTTTTGAACGTAAACTTCTCCTGTGTTTTCTAATAAATCGGCACTTGTTTGCGGATTAGAAAACGTGATTGCCTGAGCATTTACACTACTTATTTTTTTAGGAATATCTCTCTTAGATTCTTTAAAATTTGAAGCCGAAATAACGACCTCATCTAAACCTCTAGTATTGGCTGTTAGGTAAAATACTTTTAACGTATTAGTTACCTTAGGTTTTTCAATTATTTTTACTTGAAAAGATAAATGCTGAAGGTAAATAATATCGTTAGGTTCAAAATCATCTAAATTAGCTTCGCCATTTACATCTGTAACAGTATTTATAGTTTCATCAAAATTATAAATAGCTACGCCACGTATGGGTGCATTATTTAAAACATTTACTACTTTTATTTGTTGCGCATAAGCAAATGCATTAACAAAGAAGACAACAAATAAAAAATTAATTTTCATGTTTTAGCTAAATACTTGATTAAACACCTTAACAGACCTTGGTGTTTTAAAAGAACCCAAATGTAACTCAAAATAAAGCAATATCATATTTAAAAAAGACTGCCTTTGACTTGAATTCATTTTTATATTTTCTAAACCATCAAATTTCGTACCTAACAGGGTTTTTAATAGTAATAAATTTTCACCCTGAATAGCGTATTTACCCATACTTTTATCTTCAAACTTACCATCTTTTAAATTAAAAAACGCACTGTTTACGTTTTTTAACTCTGGGTAAAAACCCAAATATTTACTTAAGTTTAGCAAAAACAAAAGATGAAAATTAGACGATTTTGTATGTGTATCAAACCAAAGCAAAGCGGTTTCTATGTAGCTATATAAAACACGGTTTTCTTCTTCTTCTTGAAGAATACTAGCCAATATTTCTGATAAAAACATAACAACAGCACTTTTTAATATATTAGAGTGTAAACTAGAATATATATAATTTGGCTTTACCTCTTTTATAGTGTGCAAGTTTTTATTGCTTTTGTATGCAATAACAAGTTGCAATTGGGATAGCAATTGAAAGTAAGCTGCCTTTGAGGCTCCTTTTTTGCTCTTTAGTGCACCACGTACTAAAAAACTAACAACACCCAGCTCTTCTGTATAACATTTTACTATTAAGTCGTTATCCTTGTAGCGCAATTTAGATAAAACAATAGCATTTGTATGAGCTAACATTACCTAACAATCATTAATTTTAAAACATTGGTTTCAAATGTTTCTAGATTAGACAAAAGCACTAAATATACACCAGAGGCAACCGTGTTATTTGCAAAGTTTTTACCATTCCAAAATGCTGTACCTCCATCTATTTCTAAATTAAAACCGTTAAACCTAGCGTTTGTTCTAGACTGCGCCTCGGCTACTAGGTTACCTTCTATATCTGTAATTTTAATGTTTGTGTTTTCGGATATGCCTTCTATTTTAATTTTCTTATCTGCAATATTAAAACCAGGTCTCACAGGGTTAGGATAAACACGTGCTATTTCAAAACTCTCTCGAGGTGAAGAGCCCCCTGAGTTAAAGGAAACCAAACCTTTTTCGGTGGCGATATAAATAATACCGTTGAAACCATCTATAGAAATATCGTTAATAGTATTGGTAGGCAAAGGAGAATTATCTTCTGTAAAATGAAAAATGGTTCTTTGCCCGTCTGGAGATAATAAAAACACACCTGCATCGGCAGTACCCACCCATTTGTTATTAGAACCATCAATTTCTATGTCTGATATTAATTGTTGAAAAAGCAACTCTTGCGCTACACCATCTTCTTCTATTATAATTTGCTCTGCTATAATATTATCATCATTAAAAAAATTGGAGGTATTAAACAAAACACGTAATCCGTTTGTGGTCCCTATCCATAATTGCTCATTATTATCTAAGGCCACTGCAGTTACATATCTGGAAGGCATATTATCCTCTTCAGAACTAAGGTTTTTTATTTGGGTTCTACCACTTTCTGTATTAATACCAATTAAACCTCTATTTTGAGAACCTATCCATTTTGTTTGATCGTTACCAATTTCTAAACCTGTAAAACCATTATTATCAAAAGGATCTTCTATAACCTGTGATAAACTAAAAACATTCCACTCGTTTGTAGATGGGTTATAGGATTTTAATGGGTTTTCTGTAATATTACTTAAAGACCATAACAAACCACTGTCGTCAAATTGCAATACACTTACTCGAGTGTCTCTTTGCGTTGTAACTACAGGCTCTAAACCACTATTATCTATAGTATATAACTCTGTTGGTATTTCGTTATTAATTTCTAAAAGCCCATCAAAATAAGATCCTATAAATATTTCTCTATTATTGAAAGGGTTTATAGCAACTTCTTTTAAGCTTCTTGCATTAAGCACTTCACTGAAAGGGGTATTTATCCAACTACCATTTTTTAAATGACTATAACCCCTACTTTTTAAAGGAAAAGGATTTAATGTTAAACTATGGTCGCCAAAGGTAAGCCACAAATCGCCATTACCTGCCGTAATAGCAAATGGCCTATTTAATAACGGACTGTCTGGATGAATTTCTTCTGGCGAGGCCGAATTTGCAAAATCTATTTTTAAAACACCAAAATCTTTTGTACCAATAAAAGCGTATTCTGGACTTAGAACGGCTGAAGCATACTCGGTATTAAAATCGGCATTAATAGGTATTTCTTGTATTAAATTAAGCGAAGCATCGTAAATAAAAACAGCATCTCTTGTGGTTACTACCAACCTATTATTAGAGGCTTTTATATCTCTTGGGTTTTGCCCCAAAGTACCTACTGTTGTTAAAACATTATTAGAAACACTAGATATAGAACGGTTTGCGTTAAAGGCATATAAGTTATCTTCTATAGATTCTACACCAAAAAAGCTTCCTGCAGCTATAGTTGTCCAGTTATTAAAATCTATTAAATTGGGGTTAGACAAATCTCCTCGTCTTAACCCTCCTGTTTGAGAAGCCGCGTAAATAAAACCATTAGAAATAGCCGTCTGGTTTATTTGCAACTGGCCACCTGCATCTCCTATAAAAAAGGTGTCTCCAAATTCTAAACGTTCTAAATTAAAAACTGAAACGCCAAAATTTGTAGACAGGTAAACAACATCTCCAAATTCTGTAATATTATTAATCCGCTTGTTTGATGAGTTAATGCTTGTTCTGGACTCTATATCTACAACAGTAAGCACATCTCTGCCGTCGTCAAATATAACTTCTATAAGACCGTTTGTATACCCTACAACCAATAATTCGTATGTTTCGCTATAATGAATTGTAGATATTTCTTGACCCGACAATCCATTTATGGTAGTATACTCTACAAACTCTTTAGTCTGTGCATCGTAACTAAAAACGGCATTTTCTGAGGCTGCAAAAACTCTATTATTTGCTGTAACAACATCTTTGATATCAAAATATGAGTAATACCCTGTCCACAATTCAGAAAAATCTTGTCCAAAGTGCAAAAAAGGCAATAGTAATACTATAAATAAAATGCTTCTTTTAATCATAATGCGGTTTATAACTTCAAATATATTTATAATCTAACGGTTTTTAAGTTAAAAAAATATATTTTAAACAAAAAAGCTTTCTAGTAAATAGAAAGCTTTTTTGTTTTTTTATTAAATAATACCTTGGGCAAGCATGGCATCGGCTACTTTAACAAATCCTGCTATATTAGCGCCTTTAACATAATCTATATAATCGGTATTCGTTTTACCGTATTTAATACATGATTCGTGTATATCGGACATGATTTCTTTTAGCTTATCGTCTACCTCTTTTCGTGTCCAATTGTAGCGTAAAGAGTTTTGAGTCATTTCTAAACCAGACGTTGCCACACCACCTGCATTAGACGCCTTACCGGGTGCAAATAGTATTTTTGCCTTATGAAATTGGCTTATTGCTTTTTTTGTAGAAGGCATATTGGCACCTTCGCTAACACAAATACAACCATTTTTAAGCAATATTTTGGCATCATCTTCATTTAATTCATTTTGTGTGGCACAAGGCATGGCAACATCACAGGCTACCGCCCATGGTTTTTCGCCTTCTTTATAAACAGCATCTGGATATTTATCGATATATTCCTTTATACGGCCTCGTTTTACATTTTTTAGATTCATAACAAAATCTAATTTATCCCTGTTTATACCTTCGCTATCATAAATATAACCAGAAGAATCTGATAGTGTTAAAACGGTGCCTCCAAGTTGTATTACTTTTTCGGCAGCATATTGCGCCACGTTACCTGAGCCAGAAATAACAACTTTTTTACCTTTTATAGTATCGTTATTATGCGTTAACATTTGTTGTGCAAAGTATACGTTACCGTAACCTGTAGCCTCTGGTCTAATTAAAGACCCGCCCCATGTAAGTCCTTTTCCTGTTAAAACTCCCGTAAACTCATTACGTAACTTTTTATACATACCAAAAAGGAATCCTATTTCTCTACTGCCCACACCAATATCGCCAGCAGGCACATCTGTATTTGGCCCAATGTGCCTGCATAATTCGGTCATAAATGCATGACAAAAACGCATAATTTCGTTGTCGCTTTTACCTTTAGGATCAAAATCGCTACCACCTTTACCACCACCCATTTGTAGTGTCGTTAAACTGTTTTTAAAAACCTGCTCGAAAGCTAAAAATTTTAAAATACTCATGTTTACAGAAGGATGAAACCTAAGCCCTCCTTTATAGGGTCCTATTGCCGAATTCATTTGAACACGATATCCTCTATTTACCTGAATTTCTCCAGAGTCGTCCACCCAACACACTCTAAAACTAATAACACGTTCTGGCTCTACCATACGTAATAGTATGTTTTTGCCATAATAAATATCATGCTCTATAATGTACGGTAATACCGTTTCGGCAACCTCCTCTACGGCTTGCAAAAATTCAGGTTCATTTCCGTTTCTTTGTTTAACTATATCAAGAAAATCGTCTATATTTTTTTTCATGTTTTTTTATTATTAAGTATTTAGAGTAATAAATTAAAGATACGATTATTTAAGACGAAAAAAAAGCACTTCAACTACAGTTTATAAGCACTAATTTTAAGAGTAAACATAAAAAACGCCATTTTAAAAAATAATACGTTTTTAGTATCTTTTTTTAAAATGACGTTTAGGTGTAACTGTAAATCAAAAAAACGCTTTAGTTCTTTAAAGCTCTTTTTAGCGCTAAAATATACCCCACATGCATACCCTCGTGAAGTAATGCAAAATTTAAAGCGTCGTCTACATTCTTTAAAGTATTACCTGTTGTAGACACTGTATATTCGTTGTAGGTTTTAAACGCACCAATTTTATAGTCTTTTGCTGTTCGCTCTATTGTAGAAAGCAAAAGATCTTTAATTTCGTTTACTTCTTCTTGAGATGCTTTACCATCTGGCTTAGAGTCTTTTTTATATTTATCTATTAAAACATCGCTAACCATGGGTTGTAAACCAGATAATTTGTAAACCAATAATTGCTCTGTAACAACAATGTGGCCTATATTCCATATTACATTATTATTAAACCCTTTTGGAATGGCATTTAAATCTGTTAAAGACAAATTTTCTATAATTTTTTTAAGCGCAGCTCTAGTATTTGGAAATACTTCAAATATAAAATCCATAAATTTATTTTTTTTTGATAAATATACCTTTAAATGCTGTAATAGCAAACCTAAATGACAACCAGATAGAACATAAGTAATCGTTTAAAATTAACGTATTTTTACAGTCTAATTTATCATCATGAAAAAAGTATATTATTTATCTACATGCAGTACCTGCAAAAGAATTTTAAAGGAATTAGATTTAGATTCGGAATTTATCTTGCAAGATGTAAAAAAAGAAGCCATTAACCCTAACCAACTAGAAACGCTACACAAGTTATCTGGCAGTTACGAATCGCTTTTTAATAGACGCTCTATGCTATATCGCGAAAGAGATTTAAAAAACCAAACACTAACCGAGGAAGACTATAAAAACCTTATTCTAGAGCATTATTCTTTTTTAAAGCGCCCTGTTTTTATTATAAATCAAACTATTTTTATTGGTAATGCTAAAAAAAATATAGAAGCACTAAAAGCGCATTTATCATAAAAAATTATTTGAAAAAAAATAACCCTCATGCTAAAAACATGAGGGTTACTTATAATATTAACACTTAAGGCTAATTACTTAGCTTCTGCATAACGCTTTTCAATTTCGTTCCAGTTAACCACATTAAAAAATGCACTAATGTAATCTGGACGTCTGTTTTGGTAGTTTAAGTAGTATGCATGTTCCCAAACATCTAATCCTAAAATTGGAGTACCACCACAACCAATACCTGGCATTAATGGGTTGTCTTGGTTTGGCGTAGAGCAAATCTCTACTTTACCACCTTTATGTACACATAACCATGCCCATCCTGAACCAAAACGTGTTGCTGCAGCTTTACTAAAAGCAGCAATAAACTCGTCTTTAGATCCAAATGCAGCTTCTATTGCTGTTTTTAACTCTCCAGACAAAATACCTCTACCTTCTGGGTTCATAACACTCCAAAATAAAGAGTGGTTGTAAAAACCACCACCGTTATTACGAACTGCTGCATTGTTAACATCTAGGTTAGTAAGAATATCTTCTATAGATTTTCCTTCTAAATCTGTTCCTGCAATAGCATTATTTAAGTTGTTAGTGTATCCTTGGTGGTGCTTAGAATGGTGTATTTCCATTGTTCTTGCATCCATATTTGGTTCTAAAGCATCGTAAGCATACCCTAATTCTGGTAATTCAAAAGCCATAATTTATTAATTTAAAATATTAGTATATAATTTTCTCAAATTTACACATAAAACATCTCAATAAAAAATAATTAATCGTTATGAAACCATTGATAGTTTTTATATTGTATACAAATTATAATTATGCAACAAAACCCTGCTTTTACAATCTACAATGCCTCTGCTGGAAGTGGCAAGACGTTTACTTTGGTTAAAGAGTATTTAAATATTTTATTTAAATCTAAAAGTCAAGACCAATACAAACGCATACTAGCACTAACCTTTACGAACAAAGCTGTTGCAGAAATGAAAGAGCGTATTATAGATATGCTTAAAGATTTTTCTAACAAAAAATCGTTAACAGCGCCTAATGCTATGTTTGTAGCCATTTGTAACGACATAAATATAGAGCCTTTAATACTACATAATAAGTCTATAAAATTATTAGAAACCATTATACATAATTATGCGGCTTTCGATATTTCTACAATAGACGGGTTTACGCATCGCGTAATTAGAACTTTTGCTCACGATTTAAAATTACCTTTAAATTTTGAAGTAGAACTAGACCAAGATAGTCTACTAAGCGAAGCCGTAGACCGCTTAATTACAAGAGCAGGCAGTAATAAAGAATTAACAAAAATACTTGTAGATTTTGCCATAGAAAAGGCCGACGATAATAAAAGTTGGGATGTTACATTAGACTTTAATAAAATAGCAAAACTACTTATAAAAGAAAACGACATACCCTACATAGAACAACTAAAAACCAAAAGTTTAGACGATTTTAAAACCTTAAAAACAAGTTTAAGGCAACAAATTGAAGACACAAAAAAAGCCATTAAAAGCACTGCAAATGGTGTTTTGGAATTTATAGAAGCTAGCGGATTAGAATTCACACATTTCTCGAGAGGCACATTGCCAAATCACTTTAAAAACGCCGTAGATTTAAAATTTAGTAAACTTTACGCAAATCAATTAGAAAGTAATTTAGCCAACAGAAAAGGACTTTATAAAGTTGCAGAAAAACAAGATATAAAAGACATTATAGATGGCATTTTACCGCAAATTGAAGACGCTTATTTAAAAACAAAAAAGGCGGTATACCATTGCTTATTTTTAACAGCATGTTATAAAAACATAACACCACTATCGGTTTTAAATGTTATTAACCAAGAGTTAACACGCATTAAGGACGAGAAAAACCAAATGCTAATTTCAGAGTTTAATACCATAATTAGCAACGAGCTAAAAAACCAACCCACTCCTTTTATTTACGAGCGTTTGGGCGAAAAATTTAAGCATTATTTTATAGACGAATTTCAAGATACATCGGTTTTACAATGGGAAAATTTAATTTCGTTAATAGGCAACTCTTTATCTTCCGAAAACGGATCGGCTATGCTTGTTGGAGACGCCAAACAAGCCATTTACAGGTGGCGAGGTGGCAAGGCAGAACAATTTATAGAGCTATTTAATAAAACAAATACACCTTTTGCTACACCACAAAACGTATCGAACCTAGAGGCCAACTACCGTAGCTTTGCCGCTATAGTAAACTTTAACAACGGTTTTTTCGATTTTCTATCTCAAAATGCTTTTAGCAACCAAA
>CALHCQ010000097.1 GCA_937936645.1 uncultured Algibacter sp. | reverse complement strand
AAACCATGCTTTGCGAACAACCATTAAAACGATGGATTCATGCCGATGGATCTAAATTATCTTTTAAAGATTCCTTTAAAATTATAGGACAACTTATGCAAATAGCATGGGTTTATAAGCTTTAATAATATTAATAAGTTACCCCCCTTTTCTAATACATAAAACAGAAGTTTAGTATTGATTAATATTAACCTCCTTTAAAAGACTGTGTAGTTCTAATTGAGTTAAAGTGCCCTTAACAAGATCTTTAATAGCGCTTAACTCTTTATAGGACATAGAAAAACTAGTTTGAGCATTTGTTTGTAATATAAACTCTCTCGAGTTTTTATTTTTTAGACTTTTGCAAACATTTTTTATCGTGAATTCTATGTTTCTATGCAGTGCCTTTAACTCATAATTAGTTAAAAGTAACCCTGTGTTTCTAAACACAATTTGTATTTTTTTTAAATCATTATTATTTATACGCTTCCAGTGAAATGTAATGCCAAATTTATTGTAATAAATAGTATCTATTTCTTCCATAATTTTAATTTAAAATAAGTGTATAATCAATATCTTCCATCTTAAGCATGTATTGTTTCTCTTGGCTATCTAGTCGTTTAAACAATAATTTTAATTCTCCTATTTCCTCGCGTTTAAATAATAAAACAAGATTTTCTTGCATAGACGGAATAGGTATTTTTCGTTTAATGTTTGATGTTGCATATTTTGCTTCCCAATACTCTGTATCAATATCAAGAATATAAGTTCTAAAGCGTTCAAATTCTTTAAAAGAAAATTCTAGATAAATATTGTTAAATGAAAGATGATAAATATTACATTGTTTACATTTAGTAAGTTCGCCACTTTTTACTGTAGATATTATTTCTGTAGAATTGCACATAATTTTTATATTTAATAACGACCTGTTTTTACTAAGTTCATGTTTAAGGGGGTTTTTAGTTTTCTTACCGATATTTTTTTAAGTGTATTTAAAACATCGTCTTGCATTTCTTATGTTCCAGATATTAATACAGATCCGTTAGATTTTAGTACTCTTGTAATTAAATCTTCTTTTTCTTTTAGGGCATCTTGCACATGTTTTTTTTGATTTTCTTCTTTAGAGAATGTTAAATAAAGCCCAGATAAGTTTTTTTTGTAAAAAGCTTTATCTATTTGCTTGGCATACATTTTGTAAGAAGCTTTTGTTTTACCTCCCCAAAATAAATATGCTTTTTTATGTTCTTTTCTATCGTCGTTCATCATGCCTAAAAAAGGAGCTATTCCTGTACCATCAGCAATCATAATAATTTCTTTATTTGTTTTAAGCTCACTTAAGTTTGTTGGGGTTTTCATAATATATTTTATTTAGACTTATTAAAAATAATATCACAAATATAATTAAGAATAATTCTAAATAAAATAAAATCAAGTTTTTTTTTTGATGTCTATTTATTGATATGATTGTAATGGAATCAAAATTAAGCTTGAAAGTTTAAAACCGAAAAGATTTTCATTATCTTCACCTAATAATTGTAGATAAAATAGATGTATTTTTATTAGGAGTTTAAGTAAAAAACAAAGCGTAATATATTAAAAATAATAAAGCTATAATCTAATATAGATTATAGCTTTATTATAGTTCTTTTAGGGAGGGTTTTAAATTCCTTGTTTTATCTAATTTATTGTTGTTTTTTCGTTTAAATAATTATTTCTCCAGCCAAACGTAATTCTTTAATTAAATTTCTTTGCTCAGATAAAGTGTTCAACTTTGCTTTGGTAAATCGTCTGTCTACTTTCTTTTTAGCAAAGTAATGAAACCAGTCTGCAAACGGAAAAAAATCTCTGTGGCCTAGTCCATCTACAACAACAAGCTCTAAACTATTATCTTTAAGTATTTTGCAACAAATGTTTCTAGCTCTTAAATCGCCTACAAATATTTTGTGTTTTATTAACTGTTCTTTTAAGCGTTTTAGAGCTGTAATTATAGTAGTGTCATCTAGTATAGAATTTTGCATTTCTAAATAGTGACGTAGCGTTAAAGAAGTTTGATTAGACACTTCATCTTTTATTAAACTGTAAATAAACCCTGTGCCTAAATTAGTTGCTATTTCTCCATGATAAGCTGCGTAAAATGTATAAGCAAATTTAGAAGTGTCTTTTTTATTTATTTTTTTGTAATAATTTATTTCCTTGTAAAGATGCTTAACCTCAACACCAGGTTTACCAATTTTTATACACAAATCTTTGTTATTAGGGTGGTAATAACAAGTTCTAGCTAAACCTTCAGATATGTAATGTTCGTTTTTAATTTCTATCATTAAATATTAATAATTATGTGTACGTTATAGTTTGTATTAAGAAGGATTATACTCTGTAAAAGTATATAAACAGAAAAAATAAAAAAAATCTAATTAGAGAAATAGTTAACGTTTACTTAGTTGCGTTTATGTATTGTTTTTTACACTGCTTATTCAAACTTTTTTGATTAACTACCCACCAATTGTAATCATGCTTCTATTTTTTCTGTGTAATTTAGGTTCTTCCAGTTTGTCTAAAGTATCCATACCGCCTCTAATTTTAAATTTGGCTTGTATTGCTTTTTGTATAACAGGCTCTATGGAGTTTCCAGACCTTAGTGTTGTTAATAAATCGGATTCTGAAGCAGAAAACAAACAATTTTTTAATTGTCCGTTGGCTGTTAATCTTAATCTATTACAAGAGTCGCAAAACGGATTTGTTACCGAGCTTATTATAGCAAATGACCCTTTGTAGCCTTCAATTTTATAATTTTTGGAGGTGTCGTTAGGTGCATCTTTTAATCGTAAAACGGTTGCTTTGTTAAAGGATTTGTAGACATATTCCATAACTTTAGCATAAGATACCATTTTACTTTTATCCCATTTATTACCATCAAAAGGCATAAATTCTATAAAACGGACAGCTACGGGGCGTGTTTTTGTAAAGCGAATAAAATCTATAATTTCGTTGTCGTTAAAATCTTTAATTAAAACGGCATTTATTTTAACCTCGAAGCCTTCTTTAACAAGCAAATCTATGTTGTTATAAACCTTTTTAAATTCGTTTCGCCTAGTTATATGGGTAAACTTACTTGCATTTAAAGAGTCTAGACTTACATTAATTTTATTGACTTTATTGGCCTTTAGCACTTCTATAAATTTATCTATAATGACTGCGTTAGATGTTATAGAAAGCTCTACTGGTAATGTCGCTAGTTTTTTTAGAATAACAGGTAAGTCTTTACGTATTAATGGTTCGCCACCTGTTAAGCGAATTTTTGTAACACCGTGTTTTACAAATGTTTTAGCAATATTGTAAATTTCTTCGTAAGTCATAAGATGACTTTTAGGAGACAGTGGCACGCCATTGGCCGGCATACAATATGTACAACGTAAATTACAACGTTCTATTAAAGAAATGCGTAAATAGGCATGGTTTCTACCATGCGTATCTTGTAAAATATTTGTGTTTTTTATCATTTCTTATATACTAATTTATTAATACGTTAAGCTTAATTATTAATCGTGTCTAGCGCCTTTTAAAATTCTAAATAAATGCAATACCGATGGAAAAATAGCATCCATAGATTCCTTAGCGCCATTTGTAGAGCCTGGTAAGGCTAGTATAAGGCTATCTTTTATAGTACCAGCAACGCTGCGGGATAGCATGGAATATGGTGTTCTATTTTGACCATAACTTCTTATGGCTTCCTCGATACCTGGTATGCGCCTGTCTAACAAGGGTAGTAAGGCTTCTGGTGTAACATCTCTTCCTGATAAACCCGTACCACCTGTATAAATAATTAAGTCTACACCCTGTTCTTGATATTTTTTTGCTTGAGCTTGAATATCACTTATCTCGTCGGGTATAATAATATAATCGTTAATCTCAACTTGGCAAGACTCAAGCTTTTTTATTATGGCTTTGCCAGCTTTATCCTCTTTATAACCAGCAGATATGGTATCAGAACAAACAATAACAGCAGCCTTTAAATCTTTTCTAAAACGATCTTTAAAATCGGATTTCCCACCCTTTTTTTCAAGCAGTTTAATAGCGTGTATTTCTATGCCTTTGTCTATAGGTTTAAGCATGTCGTACATGTTTAAAGCAACAACGCTTGCACCGTGCATAGCTTCTACCTCGACACCTGTTTTGTAAATGGTTTTTACGGTAAATAAAATATTTATTTCTAAGCCATTTACTACATATTCTATACCCGTATATTCAATGGGTAGGGGGTGGCAGTCTGGTAAAATATCTGGTGTGCGTTTTACGCCTAGTAATCCTGCGGCCTTACTCATGGCAAATACATTACCTTTAGGTACAGTATTGTTTTCTATAGCCTGTATTGTTTCAATTTTGCTAACTTTTACAACAGCTTGTGCAATGGCTGTGCGTAGTGTGGTACTTTTATGTGTTATATCGACCATTTAATATAAAATAGGTAGTTTGTTTTTGGTTTAACTATTTACTTTCCATTGGTGCGTTTCGTCTTCAAAAACTTCTTTACCAAACACAGGTACATCGGCTTTTATAGCCTCTACAATATACTCTAGAGCTTCAAAAACAACTTTGCGTCTTGGCGACGATACAAATACAAAAAGACATATTTCACCTGTTTTTACAGTGCCCAAACTATGGTAAATGTGCATGCAGGTTAGCTCGAATTTTTTAAAGGCATTTTCTCTAATGTCTTCAAACTTTTTATTCGCCATTTCTTGGTAAGCAGTATAGGTTATGGCAGCTACTTTTTTACCATCAATTTCGTCTGCACGAACCTGACCTAAAAAAATATTATGAGCTCCAATACTAGTTTTTGTTTGGTGTTTATATATCGAATTGCCTATAAAATCGGAACTTATTGGACCCTCTTTAAATACATTTTTTGGTTTTTTATTTTCCATGATTTTGTTTGTTTTTTTCTAGATATTTTACAATGTCTTGTGCGCCTTGGGGTATACTAAAGCAGTTATTAATTTTTAATTCTTTAAGCACTTTTACAGCATGTTTACTGCGCATACCCGATTTACAAAACAAGGCTTTCTTTTTTGATAAGTCTATTTTATGTAAACTGGTTTCTAGCTTACTTAGTGGTATGTAAGTCACGTTAATATTTTCTACTTTAGGCAGTTCGTGTGCTTCTCGTACATCTATAAACTGAATATTATCCTTATTTAAGGCGTCTTTAAATTGTATTTCTATTGGCGTTATTTCGCAATTAAAACTTGACGATTTATTTTTAAAATGATCTTTTTCTTTTAAAACAGATATAATATTAGCCTGATTTCTATTAATTTTTAATATTGAATTTTGAAGCGTTAAAGCATTATAACATAATAGTTTTCCTGACAGTACTGTACCAAGATTTAGTATTATTTTAAGTACTTCGTTGGCCTGCATTGTGCCAACAATACCCGGTAAAACACCTAAAACACCAATATCTGAACAGTTTGGTACTGTACCAGCTTCTGGCGGATTAGGAAATAAACAACGGTAGCTAGGACCACTTTTATAGTTAAATACAGATATTTGTCCTTCAAATTTATAAATAGCACCAAAAACAAGCGGTTTATTACATATAATGGCGGCATCGTTAACTAGGTATCTTGTTTCAAAATTATCAGACCCATCAACAATAATATCATATAAATGAAATAAATCTACAGCATTACTGTGCGTAAGTTTTTCTGTGTAGGTGTTAATTGTAATTTGGTTGTTTAAATCTTGTAAGCGTTGTTTGGCGGCCTCGGCTTTGTTTTTACCAAGCGATGCCGATCCATATAAAATTTGACGTTGTAAATTACTTAAATCTACAACATCAAAATCTATTATACCAAGCGTGCCAACTCCAGCAGCAGCTAAATATTGTAAAATAGGACAGCCTAAACCGCCAGCACCAATAACAAGTACTTTGGCTTGCGATATTTTATCTTGTCCTTCTTGACCAATTTCTGGTAATATAATGTGTCTATTGTATCTCATTTATATAAAAAAATGATTGTTTTAGTTTTATTTTTTTTGTGTTTAAAATAGGTTTTTATCCGCCAGAAAAAGGAGGTAATAAAGCTATTTCGGCACCTGTTAGTAAGGTTTCGGGATCTACAAATTCTTGATTTTGTGCTACCGTAAATTTTTTATTATTTAGTAACTCGTGTTTAGCATATATAATGTTTAACACGTTAGCGATTTGTGTTCCATGACACTCAATGGTTTCCGATTCTAGTTTTGTAGCCTCGGCTATTTGTCCAAAATATTTAACGTGTATATGCATCTTTTAATTCTTTAAATTCTGTTTGTGTATTTACATTTTTAGTGCTAGCGGTGTCTTTATCACTTAATGTAATGGTTTTATAGCCACATGCGTTTACCACCATTCTTAACCTTCTTTCGTTGTTTTGTAATTGTTCTTTAAATATGGGGAGTACTTGTTTGTTGTACAGCGCAATAAGTGGCATGCGCTTACCATGACTTTCTAGCTGAATGATACTCGTGTTTGGGGTAGCAGCAGTAATTAATTGGCTTAATATTTTTGTATTAATTAGTGGTATATCGCAACTTAAAATTATATTATAAGTTGTTTGTGTGGCTTCTAAACCAGATATTATACCAGCAACAGGGCCAGCATTTTTTGTGATATCATTTACACGTTTATATCCAAATGTGTCGTAGGCACTATGGTCTGATACTATAATTATTTCTGATACTAAAGGCGATAGCGCATCTATGCTATACTGTACAAATGCTTTTTGGTTTAACAAAAGGAATCCTTTGTCGCTACCCATTCTAAAGCTTTTACCGCCTGCTAAAATAATACCTGTTATGTTATTTTTAGTAATCATGATTTATGTTAAAATAAGTTTAGCACAAGCTAGGGTTAAAACAAAAACTAAAATGTATTTAAGGTATTGGTTGTTAAACTTTTTACTTCCATAATAGCCGCCAAGCAGCCCACCAATAACAGCAATAGCCACTAATAAAAAGGATTCTTTTTCTAGTCTTACTCCGTTACTTAATTGCCCCATAAGCCCTGATGCCGAATTTACCCAAATAAAAAGCGCAGAAACAGCAGCGGCTTCTTTCATCTTTCCCCAATGTAATAATAGAATAACAGGACTTAATATGATGCCACCACCAATACCAATTAACCCAGAAAAGAAACCAATAGTACCACCAACTATTAAACCTTGCCATAATTTAATGTGTTTAATATGGTTG
>CALHCQ010000096.1 GCA_937936645.1 uncultured Algibacter sp. | reverse complement strand
GGCTTGATTAGCACCTTGTCCTTTAAAAGGGCTCATAGGGTGTGCTGCATCGCCAATAAAACTAACACGTTTAAATTTTTCTAATAACTCAGGTTTAAGCAAAGCTCTATCGTACACAGGGTATCCAGAAATTAAAGACGCATTGGTGGCCTTAATTATTTCTGGTATTGGTGTATGCCAAGGTGTTCGTTTACAAGCTTCAGCTTTTAAATAGGTGGCTCCTTGTTTACTTAGCGCTTTCGCTTCAGTTTCGTTTAAAGGAAAACTAAGTTGCCACATTATATTTTTAGAATCGTAAGGCATCATGTATATACGTTCGTTGCCATTTGCGGTTTGGAATACGGTTTTAGAGTCTAGTAAATCACTATTTATATGGCTTATGGCACTTAAAGGGCAAATGCCTAAAATAACAATACAACCTAAATAGCGTAAAGGGTAATGATGGTCTCCAATAAGTAAACGGCGTACAGTACTGCGAATACCGTCGGCACCAATAACAAGGTCGGCTTTACTCTGTTTTTCTTTTCCGTTAACAGAAAAGGTTAAATCTACATGCGTATCTGTTTCATTAAGCGCTACCAATTGATGACCCCAAGATATAGCATTATGTCCGCCAAGTTGCTGTATAAGTTCTAAACGTAATGTTTGTCGTGCTATATGTATATTCGATTTTTTTGCAGTATTCCCTTTATGGTTTTCTATCCATTTTCGCATACCCCATTCTCCAATAATTTCTCCTTTAGTGTTATGTACTACATGTCTTGTAGATACGACACCTTCTTTTAAATTTAAAATGCCAAAAGCCTTCAGTATTTTTCGAGCCTGTTGTAAGGTTAACCCATAGCCTTGCGATCTAGAATTAAAGCTAGAATCACGTTCGTAAAGCGTAAAAGGAATATTACGATGTAAGCAAGCTACAGCCAAGGCCACACCGCCAATACCGCCACCAATAATAGCTATTGTGGGGAATTTTTGAGTGCTTATTATATGGGGTTTATGGCTTAAAACAAGTCCAGAACCTTTACATGTTTCACAGGGATATTTAGCGCCTTTTGGAGGTATAGGCGTAGCTCCTTTTTTATCCGATTTATCGAAAATATCGCAAGCTATTTTGTATTGCGTCTTTAGCTTTTTTTTTACTTTTCGGCGCTTTGTACTTCTACCAAGACAACTTTTACAAATAGTCCAATTTAAAATTTCATTGTTCATTGTTCATTGTGTAAAGTGTTTGATTTTAGTAAATTGAATGTGTTAAGTTGAATTTTTTAAATGGTATTATTTATAAACCATAAAGGCTAGGTTTCCTTTTTTGTGAACATAATTCATACTATCAAAAGCTCTAAATTTAATGAGTTTCTTTTCATTGTCATTAATAATAAAACTCACACTGGTAATCCAATTATTAGATACGTTAGAAAACTCAGACTTTATAACCTTCTCATCCGATACTAATTCAATAGTTTCATTATTTGTACTTAAAATAATATTTGCTCCCTTATTCGATTTTAAAGATGTTTTACTTATAATGTTGGCGTTCATAAATAAAAAACCATTTAAATCTTGAAAACTAACCCATATTTGCCCTTCCTTGGCGGTAGCAATTTTAATACCTGTAATATTTTGTATCTTATCTTCGGTATACGTGTCTACATGTAATTTGTCCATGGTTTTAACACGTCCTAAAGCTGCTAAAATCATGTTTTTTATTTTTAAAAAGTTCATATAATAAAGGCCGGTTATTTAAAATAAATTAAAGAAATCAAAATTAAGATTATATTTAAATATAAGCAATGTATTACAATAACGCTTAAGAGTTATAAAATTAACAAAACAACGACATATTTGGTAAGTAACGTTTTTTTATTTTCGATAAAACGGCAGGTTTACAAAAACAACCAAAAAGTGTATTTTTACAAAAATATGTAAACATGAATTCTAGAGAAAATCAATTAAAAGCATTCGATAGGTTATTAACCATAATGGACGAGTTGCGCGAACAATGCCCTTGGGATAAAAAGCAAACTATGGAAACCTTAAGGCATTTAACCATAGAAGAAACTTACGAATTAGGTGATGCCATTTTAGATCAAGATTTAGAAGAAGTAAAAAAAGAGTTAGGAGATGTGTTGTTACATATGGTTTTTTATGCCAAAATAGGTAGTGAAAAAGGAGCTTTTGACATTGCTGATGTATGCCATGGTATTTGCGATAAATTAGTACACAGGCACCCGCATATTTATGGTAATGTTGAGGTAAGTAACGAAGAGGATGTTAAGCGAAACTGGGAAAATTTAAAATTAAAAGAAGGTAAAAATAGTGTGCTAGAAGGTGTGCCTAAAAGTTTGCCTGCTTTAGTTAAAGCTAACAGGATACAAGAAAAAGTAGCCGGTGTTGGTTTTGATTGGGAAGCTCCAGAGCAAGTATGGCAAAAAGTGGAGGAAGAGCTTCAAGAGTTTAAAGCCGAGGTGAATATAGATAATAAAGATGCTATGGAAGATGAGTTTGGCGATGTACTATTTTCTTTAATTAACTATGCACGCTTTTTAAAAATTAACCCAGAAAATGCTTTAGAGCGTACGAACAAGAAATTTATAAAACGCTTTCAATATTTAGAAGCTCAAGCTAAATTAATAAACAAGCCTTTAAAAGACATGACACTTGCAGAAATGGATGTGTTTTGGGAAGAAGCTAAACGACTTTAAATGATGAATTTTTTTAAAAAGCAGATAAAAAATATACTGTTTGTAGTTGTTTTGGCTTTACTACTAATACCCCAAACACGCCAACCCATACAGGTGTTTTTAAACAAAGGATTGGCTTATTTTTCGCCTAGTATAATAGCTGTAGAAGCGCAAAAGCATATAGATAGTTATACCTGGCAACTAAGTACTTTAAAAGGAGAACCTTATAATTTTGAAGCAGCAAAGGGAAACGTTGTTCTTATTAATTTCTGGGCTACTTGGTGTCCGCCGTGTGTTGCAGAGTTACCTAGTATGCAAGACTTGTATGTTGATTATAAAGATCGTGTGGTTTTTTTATTTGTTACTAATGAAGGTTTTGAAACCGTAGCTAAATTTTTAAATAATAAAAATTATAATTTGCCTGTTTATAACCCTGTAACAGAATACCCTGTTTTTTTTAACTTAGAAAGTATACCTAGAACATTCTTAATAGACAAAAATGGTGCTGTAATTATAGATAAAACAGGGGCTGCAAATTGGAATAGCGACTTGGTAAGAACCACCATAGACGATTTACTAAAGCAGTAAAAGCTTATTTTAATGTTTTAAAAAAGGCTTTTATAAACGACCAAGAAAATAGAGCACTCATAACTTGTAATTCTTGATACAGACTAGAAGATTCATCTAAAAAATTAAACATAGTATTAACCGTGTTTTTACTATAAAATTTTTCAAAAATCCATTCGCCCATTTCGTTGTTGTCGTGTAGCACTTTCAAGAAAATTTTATCATAGAACATGTGCTTTTTATTATATAAGCCTTTAGTGGGTGCCTGGTTAGATTTCAAGTTATTAATTAATAATTTTACTTTCTTTTCGGTGTTTTTAAAGGCATAACCTGTAGAGGCTTTTACCCAACCGCCACCGGTACCTATTTTGGTAATATGCTTTGTATTGTATTTGTAAAAAGGGAAGCTTGTCATGGGTATTTGCCCTGTTTCGCTTTCTATAATTTGGTAGTTATCAACTTTTAAATAGTCTTTAATATAAGTTTTTAAAAATGTATCGTATACCTCTTCTTTTACAGTGTTTTTTGTAAAATAAGTATATTCTATTAGTGCCTTATTTTTAGTGTATGGTAATACGTAAGTAAAAGATGTTTTTTCTCCATCTTTTAAACGGTAATCCATCATGGTTATATGATCTGTGTTAAAAACAGGGGGGTCTGTTTTAATAACGATACCTTTAAAATGTTGGACTAACTTTGTAGCTTTATTTGCTTTATGGTAATCGCCGGGTAGTCTGCTATCAAAAACATGATTTGCAGTGTAGGTTTTAGTAGCTTGGGTTTTTACTTCGGCTTTAGTATTTAAGTTTGTAACATGTGTTACGGTATCTTGTATAAAGTGTATGTGCTTTGATGTCTTTAAGGTAGATTTGGCTTTGTTATAAAAATCTATAGAACGAATAGATTTGTAGTTATAGGGTGCTAATTTTAAATGCGTTTCTTTTTTTTGTGTGTAAACAGAAGCTGTTTGCCATGTTTTGTAAGCTAAGCTTTGCCATTTAGAGGCTGTCGCTTGCTCCCAAAAGCTCCATGTTTTATCGTTTGTGTTTTTCTGTTCGGGGTCTATTAAAGCAATGTACTTGTTTTTAAAAAAGGAATCCCTATTCATGGCCATAGCGAGTTGTAAACCAGCAAGCCCTTGGCCTATTATAATATAGTCATAATGCGACCTAAGTGTCATACCGTTTATTTGTTTTTAAAATATTTAAAAGGGACAAATAACATACCGAAACACTCACCATCTTTTTTGCCTAGGTGTTTATGGTGCATTTTATGAGCTCGTCTTACGCCTTTAGCATACCAATTATTTGCATTTCTAAATAGTTTAAAACGTTGGTGTATAAAAATATCGTGTACCAAAAAATAGGATAAGCCATAAGCAAATATACCGGCACCAATAGGTAGTCCAACCCAAACGCCTTTATACTTCCAAAGTAAGAAGCAGCCAATACTAATTATGGCGTAAAAAATAAAGAAAGCATCGTTACGCTCAAACCAACTGTCATGATCTTTTTTGTGATGATCTTTGTGAAGCGACCATAAAAAACCGTGCATAACATACTTGTGCGTAAACCAAGCCATAAATTCCATGATGCAGTATGTGGCTAGAAAAACAAATATCCAGAGTAGTGTTTGCATAATTTTTAAATTAAGTTTAATTGATATTTTACGTAACCTCGCATTAAGATTTCAATTTTTTTAGGATTAGAAACCCTAATTCGGGTTTCTTTTATTTGCAATGCAGGGGTTTTTTGTAATTTTTTTAATAATTGATTATAATACCTGTAAGCCATAAAGACACCAAA
>CALHCQ010000095.1 GCA_937936645.1 uncultured Algibacter sp. | reverse complement strand
TAATTAAAAGTGTAATCGACTTTTATAAACTGTGACAATCTAAAATATCCTAAAGCATCGTTGTCTGGGTTAGATAAATTTATACAATTACCTTTTAGAGCGACTGGGGTTGTACTAAACGGATTACCGCTTGCTTGTACTTGCTCTATTAATATGCTTATGTAGTTAGAAAATTGCCTAGAAACACCATAAAATTCTATGTTTGCAACATTACCTGCTTGAAAAGAATCTTGGTTTACGCCATCATTTTCTAGTTTTTCATAAAAAACAGTCATTACATTACCGTTTGTAAATTCATCTGTAATACTTAATAACTCTGGTAATAAATCGCCTTGCTCTTTAAAGTTAAAGAAATAAAAATTCTCTTCGTCTACTGGATCTAAAAAATCTAAGTTAACTTCTAATGCATCTTCATCGAACCCACCGTCTCTAGACTGGTTAATATCTACCAAATCTGGCACTGTAGTTAGGGTTTCTTTTGCTTGGTATTGCTCACCATTGTACATAATATCTAAAGTGTAACTTTGGTTAACAACAGGAATAAAACTTGTACTGGAATACATACCATTGTTCATATCTTCAAAAACAAATGCTGTACCGTCTGTATCGTTAGTTATAACAACAGCAGCACCTGTAACAGCATTATTAGTATCATTACTAAAAAAAGGTGTCGATGTGCTTAATTTTATAACTTGATTATTTCCCGATGTCCCTTTTTCCCAATTAATAGAAGCCTCTACAACCAAACGTGATGCCGCAACAGGCACATCAACATCTATAACATCTGTACAAGATACACATAGTGTTAATACGAATATAACTATTGATTTTATATGGATTTTCATTTTTTAAAATTTAAAATTATAACTAACCGATGGTACTATACCAAAAATTGCGGTTCGTGTTGCCTCGTTAAGTCCCGTTTCTCTATTTTGACCAAACGATATAGATGCAGCATTCCTGCGATTATAAACATTATAAAAGCCAAACACCCACTCGCCTTTCCATTTATTTTCTGGTTTTTTATTTGGTACCCAAGTTGCCGATAAATCTAGTCTATGATATGGAGTTAATCGGTCTGCATTTCTATTAGAAAAACTAGCAATTCTTAAATTCTCGAAGGTATATTGTCCATTAGGATAAGTAACAGGGCGTCCCGTTTGAAAAATTAAATTAGCACCAAAACTCCATTTTTTATTTAATTGATAACTTCCAGTAAAAGAAAAATCGTGGGTTCTATCGTATGGCGTATTATACCACTCGCCATTATTTATACCCAAACCACCGGCTGCTCCACCTGGTGTTCGCTGTTCAGATTTTGACAAAGTGTAAGCAATCCAGCCTGTAAAATCGCCTTTAGTTTTTCTTAGTAAAAGCTCTAAACCGTAAGCTCTAGATTCGCCATTTAAAATTTCGGTTTCTATATTATTTTGCGCTATTAATTCTGCGCCATCTATATAATCTATTCTGTTCGCTACTGTTTTAAAATAAGCTTCTACTTCTAATGTAAATGCTTTTTCTTTAAAACGCCTAACATAGCCTAAAGCATACTGATTGGATAATTGAGGCTGTATAAACTCTCCACTAGGTGCCCAAACATCTAGAGGTGTTACCGCAACGGTGTTAGAAAGTAAATGTATATATTGTGCCGTTCTAGAAAAGCCTCCTTTTACAGAAGATATGTTATTTAATTGATATGCTAATGACACGCGTGGTTCTAAATTTGCGAAATTTTTTATACGATCGCTTTTACTAAAATTTGTAGTCCCTACTGGCGTACCACGCTCGTAAATATCTAAAGTTTCGTTATAAACTACAGGTAAATTATTTTGATAATTTAACAAACTTTGCCCCCCTAACCTAGAAAAGGCGCTTAAGCGCAAGCCATAACTTGCCGTTAATTTATCTGTTAATTTATGCTCGGCATCAATATAAATACCACTTTCAAAAGCTCTTTTTTGATCTAATTGCCTAGCGTTTATAGACGATGTAGGTGTTGTTGGTTCTATTTGTCCGGGATCGAACTGATAGTAAATACCACTGGCTCCAAAATTTAATTTAAATTGATCGGTTAAGTAATAACTTAAGTCGTATTTTATATTGTAATTTGTTATAGATGATACCCAATCGAACTCGAAAGAATCGAACTCTAACTCATAATCATATTTACTATAAATTAAAGACGCGTTAGAAAATAAACGGTCGTTAAATAAATGGTTCCATCTTATATTACCAGAAGCATTACCATAGCCGCTTTTAAAATTACCTCCTAAATTAAAATCGTCTCTACCAAAATAACCAGAAAGGTAAAGTTTGTTTTTGTCGTCTAAATTATAATTTGTTTTTAAGTTTAAATCGTAAAAATTGGCACTATTTTCTTCGCCAGCTGCTTTTAAAAGCAAATGCGCGTAAGAGCCTCTCCCTGCTACTAAAAAAGAACCTTTATCTTTAAACACAGGACCTTCGGCAGCAAGTCTACTTGATATAAAACCAATACCACCTGTTAAATGAAAGGCTTTGTTGTTTCCATCTTTTTGGCGTACGTCTAAAACCGAAGATACACGACCACCAAATTTTGCAGGTATACCCCCTTTATATAACTTAACATCTTTTATAGCATCGGCATTAAATACAGAAAAGAAACCAAGTAAATGCGATGTGTTGTAAATAATGGCCTCGTCTAGTAATACCAAATTTTGATCGGCTGCACCACCACGAACATTAAATCCGCCAGAGCCCTCGCCCGCATTGGTAACACCAGGTAATAATTGTATAGATTTTATTAAATCTACCTCCCCTAGTACAACCGGTATTTTTTTAATGGTTTCTACATTAACCTTAGCAACACTCATTTGCGGACTCCTAATATTAATTTGTTCCGATTCTTCGGCTTTAATGATAACCGTGTCTAAAGCCGTGTTAGATGGCGATAATTCTAAGTTAACTTTTTCGTTTTCATTTAAATTAATCTCAATTTTTTGAGACGTATAACCAATATAAGATACAATTAAAGTGTAAGTACCTTTTGGCGCTGTAATGGAGTAAAAACCATACTCGTTAGTTATGGCGCCTATGGTTGTGTCTTTTAGGTAAACAGATGCTCCAAAAGCTGTTTCACCATTACTAGCATCGGTAATTACACCACTAACAGTAAAATTGTCTTGAGCAAACATTGCGCTTGTAAACCATAATAGACTTAATAATAGTTTGTTCATAGAATTAGACACTTAATTAATTGTATATTTTATCATATAATAGCAAAAATAAAAAAAGCGAATCTAAACACTGTTAGATTCGCTTTTTAAAAAATATTTTTAACATATTTTAGATATGTAAAGCTCTATCTTCTGTTGCTGCTAAGGCAGCTTCTTTAATCGCTTCGGTATAAGTTGGGTGTGCGTGAGACATTCTAGAAACATCTTCTGCACTTGCTCTATACTCCATAGCTACAACTGCTTCTGCAATCATATCGGCAGCTCTTGCACCAACCATGTGTACTCCTAATATTTCGTCTGTCGTTTTATCTGCTAAAATTTTAACAAAACCATCGATATCCATACTTGCTCTACTACGACCTAATGCACGCATTGGGAATTGTCCAGCTTTGTAAGCTATACCAGCCTCTTTTAACTGTTCTTCTGTTTTACCTACAGCAGCAACTTCTGGCCAAGTGTATACAACACCAGGTATTAAGTTGTAATCTATATGTGGTTTTTGACCTGCAATAGTTTCGGCTGCAAAAACCCCCTCTTCTTCTGCTTTATGCGCCAACATAGCCCCTTTAACTACATCGCCAATAGCGTATATATTTGATGCTGATGTTTGTAAATGTGCGTTAACCTCTATTTGTCCACGATCGTTTATTTTAACACCTGCAGCTTCTGCGTTTAAACCGTCGGTATATGGTCTACGACCTACAGACACTAAACAGTAATCGCCTTTAAACTGAACTTCTTCGCCTTTTTTATTTGTTGCAGTAACAACAACCTCATCGCCATTACGGGTAACAGATGTTACTTTATGAGAAGCGTTAATTTTGAATTTTTGTTTCTTTAATACTTTATTTAATTCTTTAGATACGCCTTTGTCCATGGTAGGAACAATTCTGTCCATATACTCTATAACAGAAACCTCTGCACCTAAACGTTTGTAAACCTGGCCAAGCTCTAAACCAATAACACCACCACCAATTACAATTAAGTGCTTTGGTACTTCTTTAAGTTTTAAAGCTTCTGTAGAGGTTATTATGCGTTCTTTGTCAATATCTATAAAAGGTAAATTACCTGGTTTACTACCTGTTGCTATAATGGTGTTTTTAGCTTCAATTTCTTGAGTTTCTTCACCATTAATAGTAATATGTGTAGCGTCTTTAAAAACACCTAAACCTTGGTACACATCGATATTGTTTTTTTTCATTAAAAAATCGATACCACCTGTAGTTTGGTCTACTACAGACTGCTTTCTAGCAATCATTTTTTCTAAATTAATCTTTACTTCTCCAGGAATTTCTATTCCATGCTCTTCAAAATGCTTAATTGCATCGTCGTAATGATGCGAAGAGTCTAAAAGAGCTTTACTTGGTATACAACCAACATTTAAACATGTACCCCCTAGTGTAGCATATTTTTCTATTATAGCCGTTTTTAAACCTAATTGTGCACAACGTATTGCTGCAACGTACCCTCCTGGGCCAGAGCCTATAACGGCTACATCATATGAATTCATATTATTTATTCTATTTTTTAAAAGAAAATTGCTTGACCTCGTTTGATTATGCCAAAGCCGAGCTAAAATACAAAAATGTTTTATGAGAAAACAACAAAAAAATAAAATTATAAAGTGAATTTATATTTACCGTAATTATGTTGTAAATAATTAATAAAAATGAAAAAAAAAGCAACTTCTACTTATAAATATCATTTAAAATCCAATCAATTCCCGAATCTTTTTTTAACAGATTATCTTTAATCGTAGGTTTAATAAGCCTATTTGGTTTTATACCATATCCATCTGGAAATTGCGTATACGGCGTTTCTATTTGCATTAACCCAAATCGCATTTTTAGTTTAGTATTTGGTAAGTTGTAATATTTATAAATACCAGCAACACAACCGTTATACGCACCTCCTGTTTCTTCGCCAACAAAAACAGCACCATCTGTAGCTTGTAAATGTGTTGATATTAATGATGAAGCAGAAAACGAATTCCCATTAATTAAAACATAAATACGCCCCTTAAATCTAGACTGTTTAGCACGCTTAACTTTAGAATATTTAAGTTTATAATAAATGACATCGTCTTGCTTATACGTTTTAATTAAATTATGAGTTATAATAGCGGGTGCAAAAATAACAGACAACGCTTTTAACCCAACATGAGTCGTGTTACTCATTATACTTTTGTATACCGGTAATCTACTAGTTACTTGAGCGTTTTTTGTGAATTGATAGGGTTTATTACTTAAAAAACTATACAGATAGTCTATTTCGGCAACCCTACCACCACCATTATTCCTTAAATCTAATATTAAATTTTTACAGTTTTTATTTTCTATTTGCTTAAAACTAGATTTGTAAAAAGCCCTAAACTTGCCATTTGTAAAGCTTCTTATTTTCATGTAAGCTACGGTGCTATCTTTGCCTATAAATGTAAAATTACGTGTAAACTGTTTGGTTTTTGCTAGGTAACCTTGCCTTCTCTTCTTCTTTTTAAACGCTTTCTTTTTTTGTTTATTTAAGGGTTTATTAGTTTTGCTAATTGCTTTGTTAGATTTACCCTTATTTACCTTATTCTTTTTTAAGTCCTTTTTAGGTATGCGTTTAAAAAGTTTAGTGTATACAGAGTCCCTTTTTTTTAAAGTTATATTTAATTGGTTTACAAAACCTTTATCTTTATAATACATCTGTGTAAAATACTTACCTACAGCATTGTTGTGTAAGGTTGTATTAAAACCATCTGATGAAAACCTTTTTTTGTATGCTTTTACTAATTTATTTATTGAATCCTGTTCTATTTTAATAACCTGACTTCCAACACATGCACTATCCTTGCCGCGTGTACCAGTAACCCAAAGCGTATTATTTATATAACTAAATTCGAGATCGTAAAATTCAAATTTATTTTTCTTTATACGCTTAAGCTCTTTTTTAGTAAATCGCTTATTTGCTGCACTAATAGAAATATGTCCCTGCCTAACAGAAGCAAGCACAGGAGCTATTTTTTTATAAAATGATTTTGAATTTAATGGTTTTACAAGGGTTTGCTTTAAACTATCTATTTTAAAATTTAAAGAATCTTTAGGTATATATTGATAAAGCTTAGGGTGGTGTTTTTTTAACTGATTAAATGCATTATCTACATCACTATGCAGTTGCTTAACCGAATGTTGTCTTGCTATTATTTTGTTATAACGCTTTACCTGCCCACAAGATAACACAAGTAAAAAAAGCAAAGCAGTAAATAAAGACTTAATCATGACGTTTATAATGAAAGACTAATATAGCAGATTCTATAAATTATATAGCTTATTTTAAAGTAAAATTATTATGTAGATTGCCATAGGGTAACTTTATAAAATTGTTTAGATTTGTAACGATGCAGAAAAATATTAACATACAAAATAAAAAAGCACGTTTCCTTTACGAAATACTAGACCGTTATACGGCTGGCATTGTGCTTACTGGTACCGAGATAAAATCTATACGTAGTAGCAAAGCCTCTATAGCAGAAAGCTTTTGCGAATTTAATGAAGCAGGCGAACTTTTTGTTGTTAATGCCACTATAGAAGAGTATGCTTTTGGTAATTATTACAACCACCGCCCTAAGGCAATACGCAAACTTTTATTAAATAAAAAAGAGCTAAAAAAATTAAATAAAGAGGTTCAAAATACAGGGCTTACCATTATACCTTTACGTTTATTTATAAACGAAAAAGGATATGCTAAAATGGATATTGCATTAGCAAAAGGTAAAAAACTTTACGACAAGCGGGAAACAATGAAAGACAGAGATAATAAGAGGGACCTAGATCGTATAAAAAAAGCTTATAAGTAACACATTTAGCAAAGTAAAAAATGATATTTATATATGAAGCATTTGTTCCTCCTCATTATAATTTTTGTGTTTTCGAATACGCTACAAGCTCAAAAAAATAAAAAGACAAAAAAAGAAGCAAGCAATTATATTATAGACAGTAGCAAAGTAAGTAGCTTAGACCATATTATAAAAACTTTTTACAAAACATTATCTGCCGAAAAAGATAAAGAACGACATTGGAAACAATTTAGATCTTTATTTAAAAAAGAAGCTAAACTTATTGTGTCTTCTAAACATAAAGAAGACAAATATGAAGTTAAATACATGAGCCCAGACCTTTACGAGAAAAGCTCTAAAACATGGTTAAAAGCTAACGGATTTATTCAAAAAGAAATAAACAGAAAGGTAGACAATTACAACAATATAGCTCAAGTATTTAGCAGCTTTGAGTCTTACCACAGTCAAAAAGACAAACAGCCATTTATGCGTGGTATTTACAGCATGCAATTATTAAACGAAGGAAAGCGCTGGTGGATTGTAAACTTATATTGGACTAACGAAAATAAGTTAAATCCAATTCCTAAAACATACTTACCTTAATTATACATTTTAAATGAGTTTAAAACACGCCTACAGAGCAGATATAGATGGTTTAAGAACCTTAGCTGTATTTTTAGTTATATTATTTCATGCAAATGTAGAAGCACTTCAAGGTGGGTACATTGGTGTAGATGTATTTTTTGTTATATCTGGTTTTTTAATAACCAAATCTATAAATTCAGAAATGCTAGACAATCGTTTTAGTTTTAAGAGTTTTTACTTAAAACGTATTAGGCGCATTATTCCTGTTTTAGCATTTGTTGTTTTTATTATTGCTATCCCTGGGTATTTGTATTTATTTGCAAATCATTACGAAGCCTATGCACGTGCTGCACTAAATACCATATTAAGCACAAATAATTTTTACCTGTGGTCTAATAGTGCTAATTATTTTTCTGAAAGTTCTGAATTTCAACCCTTATTACACACATGGTCCCTATCGGTAGAAGAGCAATTTTACATTATATGGCCACCAATTTTACTCCTACTTCATCGTAAAATTAAATTAAAAGCACGTTTAAAAACCATTATACTTATTACAATATTAGGCTTAATATTATCTATATATTTAACCAAAACAAACTTAAATATGGCTTATTTCTTGCTTCCTGCAAGAATATTTGAGCTTTTAATTGGTGCTTGTTTGGCATTATATTGGAGTAAGCTTCCTAAACTAAACACCATACAAAACCACATCCTATCTTTACTAGGAGCTTTATTAATTTTTATACCTGCTTTTTTATTAGATAAGCAAAGTTTTTTTCCTGGATATCAAGCCTTATGGCCTTGTCTCGGTGCTGCATTTATTATATACGCAGGAAAAACAGACACAAAAGCTATTTTCAACCATATATTACAGCTTAAACCAGTAGCTTTTATTGGTAAAATATCTTACTCCATGTATTTATGGCATTGGCCTATTTTTGTGTTTATAATTTATTTAGGCTACGATTTAAAGGGACTTAATAGAGTATTAGCTATTTTATTTACCTGCGTTTTATCTTATTTATCATGGCGTTTTATAGAGCAACCTTTTCGCTATCGTTTTAAATTTAATTTCAAAAAGACATTAATATATGTCATACTACCCACTTTAGCTTTTATAGGTATATTGTATGGCGTTATAGATGCTAAAAATGGATTTCCTAGCCGATACCCTAACCTTTCTGAATTTAATAAAAAAACAAACTTTCCAAGTAAAGTTAGAAAAGCATGTTTTAACAAACGTGTTGTAGGCAATTGTGAACGCTGTTTTTTAGGTGTTAAAAAAGACACTTTAGACGGAGTACTTATAGGAGACTCTTTTGCAAATCATACCGCTTCTTTTTTAGATGTTTTAGCTAAAGATGCCAATCTATATATACATGATAGTGCAGCTAGCGGCTATCCTATAATGAATGATATAGATGAAAACAGTAAACCTATATACCCTGAAGCCTATGCTATAAAACGCATGGAATATGCCAAACAATTTAAGACCATATATATTGCTGCGAACTGGAATAAATTTCTAGACACAAGTACAAAAAAATACCAACAAGCCATACGTAATATTGAAGCGTTAGTTAAGTTAAACAAAAACATTGTTTTATTTGATTGTTTAAGAGAAACTACCACGATTAACTTACACAAAATGAAACTTCTTAAAACGGGAAGAAAAACAAGTTTTACAGAAAACGATTTACTAATACCAAAATACAACAGACCTGAGGGTTATTTAGTAAACGTATTAAAAAAACGTTTTCCTTCTATAAAAATCATAGATTTAAACGACGCTATTTGCAAAAACAACTCTTGTAAATTAATGATAAACAATACAATTGTTTATAGAAATACAGATCATTTAAATACTAGTGGTGCAAGATTAATTGGCGAAAACTATTTAAAATTAAAAGGAAATCCTTTAAAAGCAATAAATAATTAAAACAGCGTGGTCTGTGAGTCATCATCTGGTGTGTCATTTATGTCTACACCATCAGCATTCTCTGTCCCTGATTCATTGATAATCTCGTCTTGCTGAGCCGGCAAAGGATCTAATAAGTTAATTTGATTTACTTTGTCTTTAGTTAATTGATTTCCTAATGCTCCAATTCCTTTAATGGATATAAAATCTTCTAAATTAACCTCTAGATTTTCTTTTCTATCTTTACCACGCTCTTTTGCAAAAACAATCTCGGCAACCGGTTTCCAATCGGTAGAGATAATTTCTAGATGCGAGTTAGGATGATCGGAAATAAAAACCTCTTCTTTATCCTCATGCTCTACTAAAAAGCGTTTTACGTAATACATATCCTTATCACCATTAAAGTAAATGGCTGATATTGGCTTTTCTGGCACCCATTTTTCCATGATAATTAAATCATTATCAAAATGCATGGTTACCTCTGGCGTTGCTGTTTTTAAGCGACCAGACTGACTTACTAACAATAGTTTGTCTTCACCTTTAAATTCGCCTATTAACTCACCTCTACCATCTACATTAAGACGTTGCACGGTGTCATCGAACCAAATTTTTCTAGGTTTTAAAGTAGAGACTCCTTTTTCTTTTAGATCGATACTTTTAATTGGATATTTAGAAACTAAATTACCTTTTGATGTACGTCCTTTTATTAAAATTGTAGAAAAATCGAGATCCCATTTTAATTTCTTTATACTACCCGCTTGCCTTAGTTGTATAGATACCACTTCGGCTTCGCCGTTAGGGTTTGCTGTAAAATACAAGCATTTAGACCCCTTATTTCCATTGGTTAAATCGTACAGTTTATCTCGTGTTATAGAGGTTACTGCAAATCGTTTAATGTAAGACGGCCCGCTCCTACCATCTTTATAAATCATGTTATAAATAGTACGCTTATCTTTCTTTTTAAATACAGCAACATGTATAATATCTTTACCAACAAAAGTTTTAGAGTCCACTTTGGTTACCATCATTTCTCCAGATGCTGTAAAAGCAATAATATCGTCTATATCACTACAATCCCCAACGTATTCGTCGCGCCTTAAAGAGGTACCAATAAAACCTTCTTCCCTATTTACATATAGTTTGGTGTTACGTATTACGACTTTCGTAGCATCGACATCATCAAATATTTTAAGCTCTGTTTTACGTTCTCTACCTTCGCCATATTCTTTTTTAAGCCTTAAAAAATAAGCTATGGCATAGTCTATTAAATGTGCTAAATGATGTTTAATTTGAGCGATTTGCTCTTCCAAAGCATCAATTTTTTGTTGTGCCTTGTCTATGTCGAATTTCGAAATACGTTTTATACGTATTTCTGTTAATCGCGTAATATCGTCTACTGTAACGGCTCTTTTTAAATGTTTAATGTGTGGCTTTAAACCTTTGTCTATAGCATTTATAACACCTTCCCAAGTTTCTTCTTCTTCAATATCTCGGTAAATTCTATTTTCTATGAAAATACGTTCTAAAGACGCAAAGTGCCATTGCTCTTCAAACTCGCCTAGTTTTATTTCGAGCTCTTGCTTTAATAAGTCTACAGTATTATCTGTAGAGCGACGCAGCATTTCTGTTACGCCAATAAATAAAGGTTTATTATCTTCTATAACACAACCAAGAGGCGAAATAGATGTTTCGCAACTTGTAAAGGCATACAAGGCATCTATCGTTTTATCTGGCGATAATCCAGAAGGTAAATGCACTAATATTTCGACTTTTGCAGCTGTATTGTCTTCTATTTTTTTAACTCTTATTTTGCCCTTATCGTTAGCTTTCAAAATAGATTCTATAAGAGATGATGTGGTGGTGGTAAAAGGTATTTCGGTAATTACAAGTGTATTTTTATCGAGCTGAGCTATTTTTGCTCGAACACGCACTTTACCACCTCTTAAACCGTCATTATAATTTGAAACATCGGCAACCCCTGCTGTTGGAAAATCGGGTACAATGGTAAATCGTTTACCTTGTAAGTGTTTTACAGATGCATCTATAAGCTCTATAAAATTATGTGGTAATATTTTTGTAGAAAGTCCTACTGCAATTCCCTCGCCACCTTGAGCGAGTAATAAAGGAAACATAACAGGTAAATTTACAGGCTCTTTTCTACGTCCGTCGTAAGAGGCCTGCCACTCTGTAATTTTAGGATTAAAAACAACGTCTAATCCAAATTTAGAAATACGCGCTTCTATGTAACGAGATGCCGCTGCACGATCTCCTGTTAAAATATTACCCCAGTTCCCTTGGGTATCTATTAGTAAATCTTTTTGACCAATTTGCACCATAGCATCTGCAATACTAGCATCGCCATGAGGGTGATACTGCATGGTATGACCAACAATGTTTGCTACTTTATTGTAACGTCCATCGTCTAGATCTTTCATCGAGTGCATAATACGACGTTGTACAGGTTTAAAGCCATCTTCTATGGCTGGTACTGCACGTTCTAATATAACATACGATGCATAATCTAGAAACCAATCCTTATACATACCCGTAATACGGGTAATGGTTTCTTGTGGCTCATTTTGATCGTTATTATCGTTAATTAAGTCGTCGTTTTCTTCTATCATTAAAAATTACTGGTTTACCTATTTTTAAATATTGCTCTAATTACACTGCTTTAATAAAAACTATTTATCGTCGTCTATTAAATCTAATTCAACTTTTAAATTATCTATAATAAATTCTTGGCGCGTTGGTGTGTTTTTACCCATGTAGAAGGATAATAAGTCGTCTATAGACATATCGTCGTCTAGCATAATCGGGTCTAGACGAATATCATCGCCAATAAAATGTTTAAACTCGTCTGGCGATATTTCACCTAAACCTTTAAATCTTGTAATTTCTGGTTTGGGCTTTAACTTGTCTATGGCATATTTTCTTTCTTCTTCAGAATAACAATAAATGGTTTCTTTTTTATTTCTTACTCTAAATAAGGGGGTTTGTAATATGTATAAATGGCCATTTTTTATAATTTCTGGAAAAAACTGAAGAAAAAATGTAATGAGCAGTAAGCGTATGTGCATACCATCTACATCGGCATCGGTTGCAATAACCACATTATTGTATCGTAAATCTTCTAAAGATTCTTCGATATTTAATGCTGCTTGTAAGAGGTTAAATTCTTCGTTTTCGTATACTATTTTTTTTGTTAGCCCATAACAGTTTAGCGGCTTTCCCTTTAAACTAAATACAGCTTGCGTGTTTACATCTCTAGATTTTGTAATACTACCAGAGGCAGAATCTCCCTCGGTAATAAACAAAGTTGTTTCTAGATTTCTTTCGTTTTTTGTATCGCCAAAATGCACCCGGCAATCGCGTAACTTTTTATTATGTAAACTGGCTTTTTTTGCACGGTCTTTGGCTAGTTTACGTATACCAGAGAGTTCTTTACGTTCGCGCTCGGCCTGTAATATTTTACGTTGTATTTTTTCGGCGGTATCTGGGTTTTTATGAAGGTAGTTATCTAAATACTTCTTTAAAAAATCGTTTATATAGGTTCTTACCGTTGGTAACTCGCCACCCATATCTGTAGATCCTAGCTTGGTTTTTGTTTGACTTTCAAAAACAGGTTCCATAACTTTTATAGCAATGGCACT
>CALHCQ010000094.1 GCA_937936645.1 uncultured Algibacter sp. | reverse complement strand
TCATGAAAATATTAACCGTAAAAAAGAAAAAAATTGAAAAGCGTTTAAAAGGTAGACCAGAAGAAAGATTTTAGACTAATGCATTTAAACGTTTTAAAAACAAAATTACAACCCTGTTGTGGTAATCCCGCAACAGGGTATTTTAGGGACGGATTTTGTCGTACCAATCTTGAGGACACAGGCACCCACATTGTGTGTGCTATTATGACTACTGAATTTTTAGAATATACGAAGTCTCTTGGTAACGATTTAACAACCCCAAAACCGCAATGGCAATTTCCTGGTCTTACAGCTGGGTCTAAATGGTGTTTGTGTATATCTAGATGGCTTGAAGCAGAAAAAGCTGGGGTTGCACCTTATGTTATTTTAGAAGCCACCTTTATAAAAGCTCTAGATTACACCACTATAGATTTACTTAAACGCTACGAATTAGCAAAAAACTAATATTAAAACTTAATATATTACCCAAAACCAATTTTAAATTAATTACCACAAAAAACTCAGGAAAATACTTTCCTGAGTTTTTTTTACTCCGTTTGTAAAAAATAAAATTATAATATTTTTACAAGGTGTTGGTAAAGTTTATTTATCAACAGAATCACTATCTAACTCTTCTGCAAATTCTGTTTCTATGTTCGATGTTATATCACCTATAATTTTTATAGACAAACCATCTACCGGAGTTATATAGTTTTCCTTACTGTAAATCGATTTAATGTAAGCCAACTCAATTTTTTTATCATAAAAAGGATCTTCATCTTTATCAATTAATATTAACTTATTAACATAAGCTGGCGAGTATCCTAAGTCTTGGTTAATACTATTTTTATCTGCCGGCTTCAAGTTTAGTGGTTGTAATTCGTGTTTTACAATTTTTGCGGTAACCACTTCTCCTTTGTCATTTTTAAAAGTTTCTACGGTTGTTGTTTTTAATTCGTTTACGATTGTTTGTGCGCTTAAAGTACCTGCAACAAATACGAATGCAATAAATGTGTTTATAATATTTTTCATGATGTTTATTTTTAAATTTTAATATATATTTTAATTCTGCCTGTCATGTTTATTATTATTTAATAACAAACGCCAGTGGTTAATTAACAGGTCGTTTAAACAGGTAATCTCTGATTTTTAAACGTTTAAATTCGGCTGAATTGAAATTATGTCTCATAATTCTATTTTTTGGTGTTGGGATTTGTTTTTATTTTGATTTCTTTTCTTGTAATATTTAGATATAGACAAGGTATATAGTAACATAACAAAGGCTTTTGCAATTTTTCTTTTTATAGTAGTAAGCTTCATGGTACAATACTTGTTTTTATATATTACAAAGATGCAACACATTAAAGGCTTTTACGTTACATGATTTTTTACATGTATTATATAATTTAACTATTTGGTTGGCATTTTACTCATCTTTAACCCACCGTTGGTTTTATGACTCCATGCATTAAGCATCCAGGTTTGTTTTTCTAATTCTCTAATATAGGCGCCAATTAAATCTACAGTACCCTCGTCGCCAATGTTGGCTGCTTGTTTAAAAACATGAGTCATTTGCTGTAATATAGATTTATGATTTTCTATAATACGGCCTACCATATCGGTATCAGTTAAAGCAAGATCGGCTTCTTTAATATTACTTATTTCTAGATACTGACTTGCTTTACTGAGTGGATGAAAACGCAGGGTTAAGATACGCTCTGCGATTTCATCTATTTTTTCTCTAGCATCTATATATAGGGTCTCAAACTTAACATGTAAATCAAAAAAGTTCTTTCCTAATATGTTCCAGTGGTAGGTTCGTAAGTTTTGGTAGTAAATATGATAATCTGCTAACAGTATGTTTAATTCGTTTACAACTAATTCTATTTTATCTTCGTTTATGTGTGAATATTTCATGATGTGTTTTTTTATTTTTTAATTATTATTTAGAAATTAATGCGTCTAGTTGATTTCCAAAATCTAGGGTTCGCATAGGGAATGGTATTTGTACACCTTCTTTATCGTAAGCTTTTTTAATAAGAATCATGGCTTTACTTTTTGCTTTAGCAACTTCTAGGGCCGAGTATGAATTTATCCAGAAACGGATTTCATAGGTAATAGAGCTATCGCCAAATTCTCTATACAAAAAGAGTACATCCTCGTCGGTCTCTGGCAAATCAAAATTCGATATTATGGTATCTATAGTAAGTCGTTTAACAAAATCGAGATCTGAATTATAAGCCACGCCATTTTTTAAAATAACACGAGATCGCGAAGTAGACGAAAAGTTTTTTACAGGTTGCTCGACCACTAATTTGTTGGGTATATATACCAAATTATTATCTTTTTGTCTTAATGTAACCGCTCTAAAATCGACATCTATAATTTCGCCTTCGTAACCGTTAGATTGTATCCAATCGCCATTTTTTATATTTTTTATGTAAGACAAAACAATACCCGAGTATGTGTTAGCCAAGGCACTTTGCAAGGCTAAACCAACAGCTAAACCAAGTACTCCAGCACCGGCGAGTATGGTATTTAATGTTTTATTTAAGTCTAAAATTCCTAAAATTAAAAATAAGGCTATACCTATTACAAAGAAGGCTAAAAGTCTTCCTAAAACCCGCCTCATAGATTGCTGTATCGTTGTTTTTGTAAGTAAACGCTGTAGCAATTTACTTAAGTATCTTGCTAGCAATAATGATATTATAAAAACGAATACCGCTATTATTATGTTAGGAAGGTTAATAACAAATGCATCTGCCCAAGAGGCAATTTTATCGTACATTTCATCCCATGCCTTATTAAAATCTTTTTTTTCTAAACCCATATTTTTAATTTGTTGTGTAACTGTTGTGTTGTTTATTTTTTATTGCTAATAAAAACCTTGCCTATTTTTTTATTTTATTTACTAGTAATTTTGACACTAGATATTGAGCTACATAACTCAATAAGTTTCTACTTGTCGAACTGGAATTACCCGCAATAATTTTATGAGACACTAGACCTGTTACCAAACTTATTATACGACCTATGGTGCCACTTTTTGCTTTTTTATCGCTGTAAATATTTTTTACAGCTTGTGTTATAATGCGAGTAGGTTTTAAAGATTTTTTAACCTCATCAATTTCTATTTTAAGTTGATTAAAATCTTCTTTCTGCCTTATCTTTAACTTTACGATGGCTACATAAAGCTTTTGTTGTTCTTTACTGTATGTCTTCATCGGTAGCATTTAAAGGTTTATAATCTTTTAGTTTTACAATAATTAAATCTATAAGTGCGCTTTTTACTATACGGCGTCTTACAATTAAAAGTAAAACGGTTATTAATAAGTAAAATAGAGCTACAATAAAAAATCCTTTGTAATAAGAACCGAATAAATCTGCTAAATAAAGGCTAACCCCAACGTTAAAGAATATTAAAAAAATAGCTAGAACAAAAATGATTAAAACCCTACTAATGATACCAGAAACAGCATCGGCTAGAAAATCTATGGTTTGTAGCTTACATATAGCTAAAGTTGTTTCTATAAAATCTTTACTTTTTGTGTAGAGTGTATCAAAATGTTCCATTATATTTTTTTATGATGCTATTTCTTCTTGTACCTTTTCTAACTTTTCTTTTCCCTTTTTAACAAGTGTTTCACTTGCTAGTTTTAACTCGTCGTATTTTTTCGATAACTCTTCTAGAGTAATATCTAGGTTATCTGTAATATCTGCTTTAGTATCTTTTGCTTTTTCTACTATTTTTTTTCTTGTTTTATCGCCTTTATCTGGTGCTAATAAAATTCCTGCTACTGCCCCTA
>CALHCQ010000093.1 GCA_937936645.1 uncultured Algibacter sp. | reverse complement strand
ACAAATAAACCTTCATCTTCAAAAAAGCCTTTTTCTTTAGCTATGGCTAACGGTGCCATATCTGTTAATTTTATAAAACCAAATGTTAATTGTGGCTTTTCGATTTCTAAGGTTTTAGTTTTAGAAACTGTTTCTACAACTTGTTCTGCTGCTGCTTTCTTTTTTTCGCCACCACCACAAGAGAATAGTGATAATGATAAAGAAAACAATACTGATGTTTTAGTAATTAATGATTTCATGTTTGTTAATTTTTATTGTTTACTAAGTAATAATACTTATTTACACTGCAAATATATATTCATACTTAGTTTCCTTTTATGTTTAACACCATAACAACACCTCTTTTTAACCATGTGTAAAACTGACAAAAAACATGTTTTAATTATAAAAACCTATTATACAATTACTTAAAACAAATGAAACAATAAAAAACAGACTATAAAAATAAGTAGTTAATAAAAAAAAAGCCCATTTTATATATAAAATGGACTTTACTAATAAAACTAAATGTAAGTACTTTAATGCATAGTATAAGTATGTAGGGTGTAAAATTGGGGGTATTTTAATTAATAATTATTTTTCATTTAATTTTTTAATCCATTCGTCTTGAGAAAGACCAATATATTTTTTATCGTTACCAAAGGGATCCACTCCACCTTTAAAATAGTCTTTAATAATTTGGGTTGGTATGGTATCTTTAATTTTTGTTGGTACTTCGTATTTATGATTGCCATGAAAATCGTGACATTGTATACATGTAGACCAAGATTTATTAGCTATAAGTGTTTTATGATCTACGTCTAAAGGATCGTCCTCTACAGACAAGTCTTGATGACAGTTTAAACAATAATCCATAGTTGCTACAGAAACACGTTCGCCATGATGTTCGGAATGACACGTAATACATGTTGTGGCATCTATTACCTTTATAGCGTCTTTAAATCTTGGTTCGGAAAAGCGATGGGTTGGATGCCTGTCGTTTGGTCTATCGTGACACTCTAAACAATTATTTAAGGTGACATCTTTAGTGCCAAAATCTACATCGGTTTTTCTAGCACCAACAGCATGCGAGATATTAGATTGTACTTGCTGTAACAAATTACCTTTAGCTTTAGCATGACAAGCCACACAAGATATATCGTCGTGCCCCACATTCATAGGACCTACAGAAACATACGATTCATTACTTTCTAATGTTAACATAAAAAAAGCAACAACTCCAACTAACACCCCTGTAACACCCCCTATAAATTGTCTTTTTCGTAATGGATTTATTTTAAACATATTTTATTACAGTTCTATTAAAACTTCTTCGCTTTCTGGATAACTAATACAAGTTAAAATTTCTCCTTTATTTACTGCGTCGTCTGTTAATAAATGTCCGTCAGTCATTTTTATAGTTCCAGAAACACAGGTCCCTTTACATGTAGAACACATACCAGAGCGGCAGGAATAAGGTAAAGGTATGTTTTCTGACATAGCCTTTTGCAATATAGACTGATCGCCTCTTACCTGTATATTATGTGTTTCGTTATTAAATTTGAGAGTAACATTACTTATTAAATTTTTACCTGATATTTTTACTTTAGGAGCTTTAAAAACCTCTATTTTAATTTGATTTCTATCTACGCCTTTGTCTTTTAAAAGCTCCTTTGCTTTTTCCATGAAACCATTAGGGCCGCATATCATGTAACTATGTTTATCGAATAATAAATTATGCTTTTTAAAAATATGTGTTAATAAAGACTCTGTCATTAATCCTGAATGGTAGTTTGATGCATCTATAGTGTTTTTTGCCAAAACATGTTCTACATTAAAACTATCTGGATACTTTACTTCTAGAACTTTTATTGCTTCGTGAAAAATAATAGACTCCTCATTTTGATTAGCATAAATTAATAATACTTTAGAGTTTTTCTCTTCTTTTAAAACAGATTTTAATATGGAAAACATAGGTGTTACACCACTACCACCAGCAAATAAAACATACTGGTTTTTTGCATGAGGCATAGGTTCAACAAAAAAAGAGCCCGAGGGTGTATCGACCTCTATTTTATCTCCTTTTTTAACATGATCGTGTATATAATTAGAAACCAATCCGTTTTCTACACGTTTTATTGTTATTTTTAAATCTTTATCATCGTTTGGGGCACTACTAAAAGAGTAAGCTCTTTTTTGCGTTTTGTTATCTATTACTGTATTAATAGTTAAAAATTGTCCCGGTTTATATTTTAACTTTCTAAAAAAACTTCCGTTTTTAAAACATAATGTTACAGCATCTTGTGTTTCTTTTACGATATCTTTTACCACTAACCTCATATCATTTTTTTATTTGTAATAAAACACTACGCCTATATGGAAAAACATAAGTATTGTTATAATTATAGAAAAAGCTACATGGGCAATCATCCAGGTTTTAAAAACAAGTTCACTTTTATTTTTAATTACATCTAAATTAATATAACCTAAAAAAGCGTTTGCTAAAAAAATGTAAGACAGCAATAATAAATACCCATATCCTAACTTTGTGCAATGCACATAGAAAAACAAAGGGCTAACCGCACCAACCCACTTATGTAGATTATTCATTTTTAATGCATATGTTCTTAGTTTTTTTTGAACTCGTGTAACGGTTAGGAGCCATTGAAAAGCAATAAATAATGCTAAAACCAAACCTGACCAACGCTTGTACATTTCTTCTTGCTGCAAAAGCTCCAACCAATTCCACTCTATTTTAAATACAAATTGAATAACATATAGCGTTAAAAATATTAAACCAACAATTGTAGATTTACTTGTATTTATCATATTAATTATCTTAACCCTTAAAAAATACGCCTAGTAAATTATTTATAATTAAATACATTATAATTAACACACAGACTATAAATTATTTGTTTAATTATTTGAAGCAATAAGCTTTTTCATTGTTTCGTAAGCCGTTAATTTCTTTACACTATCAAGAAATACTTTAGCCGTTGGTAAATACTTACCTTCTGATGGCCATTTTTTACCGACTACAGGTTTCTCGCTATTAACAAAAGCATCGATTTCTTTTAAATATTGCTCATAAATATCTGTAGTACCTTTAGCGTAAGAATTTAAGACATCTATAGTTTCCTTATAGGTTAAAGAGTCTTTTGGGTACTGCCAAGTTGTTGCTCCCATAACATCTCCAAGTTTCCAATCGGTTTTAGAGGTTTGTTTATGGTCGTTATGACAAGATACACATGCTCCTGCCCCTGCCACATCAGCAAACATTGCCGTATGCAACTTTTGATCTGCATCGTAAAAAAACTGAGGTTTTCTATCTTTTTTTATAACGTTAAACAAATCTGCTTGTTTACCTACAAATTTATTTGCTGCATTAATAGGAAAATCAGACCCTAAGTATAAACCTAATGGCACAGGACTCTTTTTAATACTTGTAGCTACACCTCTTAAAAACAAAGCGGGTAATGGCCCTGCCTCTACATCGTCTTTTCTCCAATCTTCATCAAACTTCATACCTTGAGCTTTTCCTTTTCCAACAATAGCTTTGGTATAAAGTGTTCTTGTAATGTCATTTTCTTTAGCCACCATTTCTAGAACTTCTTCTACAGAAAACACATTACTTGTATTAGCAGCCGTAGTAGTCTCTTCTGGCACACCATTACATGAAGTTAAAGTCACTACCCCTAGTAATAATAGTGACGAAACTGTCGATTTAATTTGTTTAACATTTTTCATAATAAATAAGTTTATATGGTTAGTACTTAGTAAGCAGCTTCTATCATAACACCAGACATTGCGCCATAAACAGTAGTCCATGCTTCTTTTACTTCGCTAGTAAACTCATCTCCTAAACCAGCTTCTAGAGTTCCTAATAAAGCAGCACCAACGGTTTCGTAATGCGAAGGCTCTACTTTATAATCTACATGTCTTTTTCCTAAACCTTTTAAAACAGGTATTAAAGCGTCCATGTTACTTAAACCAGCAACAGCTGCTCCAAGCATGGTCATAAGCTTATTACCTTGCTCTACCATAGCCCCTGCTTTATCGGTAGGAAATAAAGGTTTTAAAGCAGGATCTAGTTCAAATAATTTTGTATAAAATATATCTGCAGCTGTAGATGCTATAGGTTTAACTTTTTCGAAGGATTCTTGCACAAGGTTAATAGTAGTTTGCTCCATTTCTTTTATCTTTTTTTTAGTTATTACTATTAAGTATTAATACTTAATTATAGAAACAAAAATAGATGGTCTTTTAAAAAAATAAGCTGACTATTAAAAGGTAACATTCTTTTTTTAAGCAAAAAAAAACATGTAATTAAGTTTGTAAAAAACTGACTTAACTACATGTTTTTATTTGCACAACAAGCAATCTAACTGTCTAAGAAATAGTTATGCTCGTTAATTTCTTTTTTAAGACCTGCCATATCTAGAACTCCTATTTTTTTACCTTGTGCCGATATTAATTTTTCTTTTTTTAAAGCCGAAAAAACACGTATTACTTGCTCTTCTGTAGTTCCTGCATAATCGGCATATTCTTTTCGACTTAACGGTAAATTTAAAAACCCATTTAATGTCCCAAATTTTCTATTAATATATAATATGGTGTCTACCACACGTTCTCTAACCGTCATTTGAGATATCGTTTTTACTTTAGATTCACTTTTATTGAGCTCATTTGCATAAAAAAGCATCATATCGTAAGTAAATTTAGGATTTTCTCTTAAAGCCTCTTGAAGTAAATCTTTAGAAAAATAGCACAGCTTAACCTGTTCTAAAGCAATAGCTCCAATAGAATAGTATTCTTCGGTACCAAAACCACGATGACCAATAATCTCTCCTTCCTTAGCAAATCTAACAATTTGCTCACGTCCGTTAATACCGGTTCTAAATACTTTTACCTTACCTTCTAGTATAAAAAATAAACCATTTACAGGAGCACCTTCAATAATAAATTGTTGTCCTTTTTTACAATTAATATTATTTTTTTGTTGTACTAATCTAGAGTCATTTAAAATAGGCAGCCTACGTTTTATTAAGCATTTTAAATTCTCGCAGGTTTGGCAAGTTACCCCATAAGATGTGTTATTTTTTTGCGATCGTGATGTATTAATAAACTTTGCAGACATAGCTATTTTTTTGAGAGTATAAGCGCTGTAAATATACGTACTAATACGTATTAATAATACGATGAAAATATTTTTAAGAGTTTATCAAAAAAGAGAATCAATACTACGAAATTAAAAAATATACACACTTAAATTAAGTATTTTACAATTTTAAAAAAGTTAACAACGATAAGTATAAGGTAAAAAATGCTAATACGTTATATTTGTAAATACATAACGTTATTTACACAATGATTAGCATTAAAGAAGCCGTAGAGTATGTAAAAAAGCATAGCAAGTCTTTATTAAAGGAAACCATAAAACCTGTATTAAAAGCAGGTGGATATACACTTTATAGAGATATAAAATCGCCTATAGATATGCCTCCTTTTAGGCAATCTGCCATGGATGGTTATGCGGTGCATCTACACAATAAATTAACCTACAACTACATTGGAGAAATTAAAGCTGGTGATGATGTAAAAATAACCCTTAAGCCTGGCGATGCTGTTAGAATTTTTACAGGTGCAGCAGTACCAGATACTGCAAATGCGGTTATGATGCAAGAAAAGGCTACTGTTAATGGTAATAAGGTAGTATTTGAAATTAACCCTAATTTAAATCAAAACATACGCGATTTAGGCGAACAGGTAAAAACAGGTGCTATAGCTTTAAAAAAAGACACAAAATTAACACCTGCAGCTATTGGGTATTTAACAACTTTAGGCATTACACAGGTATCTGTATACAAAAAACCTAATATTGCTCTTGTAACAACTGGTAACGAACTTGTAAAAGCAGGGCAACCACTACCCTACGGTAAAATTTACGAAAGTAATGCGACCATGCTACAAAGTGCGCTTTACAATTTAAAATTTTATGACATTACTTGCCATACCATAGAGGATGATTATAATAAGACAAAAGACATGTTAGACACAGTCATAAAAAATAGTGATCTTGTTTTAATTACAGGGGGTATATCGGTTGGCGATTACGATTTTGTTGGTAAGGCACTTTTAGAATTGCAAACCGAACAAATATTTTATAAAGTAAAACAAAAACCGGGTAAACCTCTGTTTTTTGGTAAAAAAGAAAACACTTTAATATTTGCACTGCCAGGCAATCCTGCTGCTGCATTAACTTGTTTTTATATTTATGTACACATAGCGTTACAAAAAATGATGAACAGAACAGATATAGAGTTACCTAGAATTAAAGCTAAATCTAAATCAGAATTTTTTAAAAAAGGAGATCGCCCGCAATTTTTAAAAGCAATACACACAACTACCGGAATAGAAATTCTAGAAGGGCAAAGCTCTGCCATGCTGCAAACATTTGCAGTATCTAACGCATTAGTTTATGTACCTCACAATGTAAATCAAATTCATATTAATGATGAATTAGAGGTTATTTTATTACCTCAATAAATTAAAATAATGAGTTACAAAATTAAAAGTAGAATTTGGATTGAAGCAAATAACAATGTGCTTCTTGGCGAGGGCCGAGTACAATTGTTAAAGGCCATACAAAATACAGGATCTTTGTCTAAAGCAGCAAAGTCTCTAAATTTATCTTACAAAAAAGCATGGCAACTTTTAGATTCTATTAATAAATCGGCAAAAAAGCCAGTTACAATAAACAGCATTGGTGGTAAAGGTGGTGGTGGTGCACAAATCACAGAATATGGTATATTGTTAATTGGTGTTTTTGATGAAATAAATAAGAATTGCTGGTCTTTTTTAGACGAACAATTAGAAAAAATTAAAGACCTATAATACGTTTATGCTACAAAACGAATATATCTATATATTTTTACTAGCCTTGCCTGTGGTATCATTCTTATATGCCAGTGTAGGTCATGGTGGGGCAAGTGGTTATTTAGCGCTTATGGCTTTGTTTTCTTTTGCGCCAGCAAGTATGAAGCCTACAGCATTATTACTTAATCTTTTTGTGGCTGGCATGTCGTTTTTTTATTATTACAAAGCAGGTTTTTTTAATAAAAAACTATTTATACCCTTTGCAATAACATCTATTCCTTTTGCTTTTATTGGTGGTACTTTAGAGGTTAACGCATCGTTATACAAAAAAACATTAGCCATACTACTTGTATTTGCTATATTAAAAATGCTTAACATATTTGGCAAAGAAACCAACCATATTAAACACATTAAATTATGGCAAGGTTTAATAGTTGGTGGTACTATTGGTTTCTTTTCTGGGTTAATTGGTATTGGTGGTGGCATCATATTAAGCCCTGTTATTCTATTATTACATTGGGGAAAAATGAAAGAAGCCGCTGCTGTTTCTGCTCTTTTTATTTGGGTAAATTCGGCATCTGGGCTTATGGGGCAATTAAGTAACGGAGTAAGAATAGAAAAAGAATCGTTTTTATTAGTGGCCATTGCTGTTATTGGTGGGTTACTTGGCGGCTATTATGGAAGTAAAAGGTTTAACAACCAATACCTTAAATACATTTTAGTTTTTGTTTTAACCCTAGCTTGTGCTAAACTTATTTTAACATAAATCATGATTACTAAAAATAACATAACAGGTATTATTTTAGCAG
>CALHCQ010000092.1 GCA_937936645.1 uncultured Algibacter sp. | reverse complement strand
ATGATAATTTTTTGTCAGCCAAGGCAAAGCGTATATTAAATATAGCTAAGCCTCACCCTGTCTTGCGTGAAGGTTTTTCAGATTTATTATCATTAAAAAAATATGAAGACGAAATGAAAGTTTTGTTACAAGATTTTTTTAATCCTATCTTAACTCAAAATGAAATAAAAACAGCTTCTGTACCATTTCAAAATATTATATTTAATTCATCTACCAGATTTCAAAAAATTATAAAAACGGCAGGTTCTAATTTCGATCCTAAAATCGAGAACATGCCTGAAAAAGATCTTTATATTGTAGCGTGTACAATTATATTGAAAATTTGTTATGGTTATGACTTAAATTTTAAACGCCCATTATATTATAAAATACCAGATAAAAACGGTGTTCAGCGTTTTTATAAAATATTATACAACGCCGATTATACAGAAATTATACCAACTAGTAAAGCCAAAACGATAACTCAAGCCGACTATAATGAGTTGTTAGATAATTATGAAAATATAGATATGTGGAAAGAGAAGTTTCCTCCAGATAGTTATATTTTTAAAGGTTTTGTGATTTCTAATATATTTGATGTAACAGACGACCAATCTATATCGAATATTAAATCTAGCTTAATAGGCGATGATAAACGTAAGGAAGATGGTTTTATGGAAAATTTTCATGAAATATTTAGATCTTTACTTGGTTTAAAGAATATTAGGGTAGGATTCTCTATATATAATGAGGAGCGTGATACTTTCGAGCGTGTTTACGGTGTAGGTATGCATAGCTTTCTTTTAAATGATAAAGAAACAGCATCTTGCGCCGACAGCTTATGTAATTGGTCTTATAACAGATTATTAAAAGATAATAAATACTTTACATTATCTGATGTAGATAGAGATTATAATAGTTCAAAAGGGCAGCTAGCTCATATAAAAATACTAAAGGAGCAGAATATAAAGAGTGCTATTTTTGCACCTATCGCAAACGATAAGGGTTTAATGGGAATTCTAGAAATTGTTTCAGAAAAACCAAAACTACTTAATAGTGTAAATGCTAACAAATTAGTAGACGTTATGCCGTTTATAGTGTCTGCCGTAGAGCGATCTAAAACGGAAGAAGAAAATTTAGTAGAAGCTGTTATACAACAAGAATGTACTTCTATTCACCCAAGTGTGCATTGGCGTTTTGCAAGAGAGGCACGAGCATTTATTAAATCTGAATTTAGGGGCGAAAAAACAACGTTTAGTAAAATAGCTTTTAAAAACATATATCCTCTATATGGACAAATAGATATTAAAGGGTCTTCCGAAGCTAGAAATAATGCCACAAAGCAAGATTTATTACAGCAATTACAAGCTGCTAAAAATATTTTTGAAGAGGCTTTAAAAATAGAGTTTTTACCGGTATACGAACAGCTTATTTACCAAATTAATAATTTTCTAGAAGCAATAAAAAATCATTTTCAGGTTGATAGTGAGCAAGAAATCTCAACCTTTTTTAAAGATGATGTAGAGCCAGTTTTCGAACATATTTATAGTGCAGGGCATTTAAAAAGCCTTATTAAGTTATATTTTGATAGTATAGACGATGTAACAAATATGCTTTATAATAACAGGAAAAATTACGACACTACAGTTGCTATGATTAATAAGGAAATGGCAAATTTACTTGATAAAAAACAAGTAAAAGCTCAGGCCATGTATCCTCATTATTTTGAGCGCTTCAAGACAGATGGCGTCGAGCATAATATGTACATTGGCGAATCTATAGCTAAAGACAAACCTTTTAGTCCTATATATCTTTATAATTTACGCCTTTGGCAATTACAAGTTATGTGCGAAATGGAAAATGCGTATTACCAAATGCAGTCTACATTTCCTGTGGCTTTAGATGTAGCCTCTATGGTTCTTGTTTTTAGTCAGCCATTATCTATAAGTTTTAGAATGGACGAGAAACAATTTGATGTAGATGGGACTTACAATGCAAGGTATGAAATTGTAAAAAAGCGTGTAGATAAAGCTTATATAAAAGGAACAAAAAAGCGAATTACAGAAAAAGGAAAAATAACGATTGTTTACTCTCAAAAACAAGATGAGAGAGAGTATCTAAGGTATATAAAGTTTTTGCAATCTAAAGGGTATTTAGATACCGATGTAGAGGTTGTAGAACTAGAAGATTTACAAGCTGTAACAGGGTTAAAAGCGCTTCGTGTAAGTGTTTTGTATAAAAAAAAAGAAGACAATAAATCGTTATACACATATAATGATTTAATGGCAACAATTAGAGCTTAGTTTTATACCATTATACTTCTAAATGCTATAGCAAAAGCAATAACACTTACTATAATACCGGTCATGAAAACAGTGTAGGTAATTCTTAATATTTTGTACTTTCTATCTAAAACTAAACCTAAAAAGTATAAGTCTTTTTTCATAGAAGAATATAGGTAATCACGATCTTTCATAACTTCACTCATAGCCCATTCAAAGTCTTCAAGACTCATTTTATGAAAATTTCCAAAAAATAATAAGTTTACCTTCTTGTTAGCAACATCGCTTTTATTAAACTTACCACTGGTTATATTAGGACGTGTTGCCAGAATAGATAATATAATAGATATTACAGTAAAAAGGACAAAAATAACAGTGGGAATAATTAAATATCCATTGGATGCATTATCTAATTTTGAAACTAGATTAGATAGTACTAAAGATACTATAATCGCATTTACAGATAACAAAATGTTGGCTTTAGTGTCTGCAATATTACTTAAAGTAATATGATTTTTTAATGTAACACGAAACATGGTTTCTATACCACGTTCTGGTAATTCTATTTTATCCTTTTTAAACTGTAAAGCTTCTTTTTTTTGCGTTAATTTAATTTGCTCTGTAGTTTCTTGTTTTTTTAATTTTAATAAAGAAGCTAGATTTTTGCTCTTAGTTTTTTCCCATTTACTAGCGGCAACAGAGGTGTAGAACTTATGTTTTGTGGTTAAAAAAAGTATGTTTTCATCTATCCAATTTACCTCAGAGAAAGATTTTTCACAGGTTAACTCCCATTCTTTTCTTAGCAATTCTAGGGTGTTATTGTAGTTTTTACTGCCTATGTGAGAACAGTCGGCATCTCTAATAATTTTTTCTAATAACGTTTTTGGTGCGCTATTAAGTTCTGTAGCAATTATGATATCTGTAATTACAGCAATGCCTTTAGGGTTGTAGTTTTCGTCTTTTAAAAATTTCTCAGCAATGTTTATGCTTTCTTTTTCGTGGTGTTTATATCCTTTTATAAAACCAGTATCATGAAACCACGCAGCAAGCAAAAGTTGTTCTTTTTCTTTGTCCGTAATATTACAGAGATCTGCTAATTCTGTTGCTTTTTCTACAACACGCTGCGTATGTGTTAGGTTATGGTAAGTGTACTGGGTGTTTAAATGAGTACTTAAGAGGTTAACAACAAAATTTTCAGCTTTAGCAATAAGCATATAAAAAAAATTACAGGTTTTTAATTAGTGAAAATACTAAACTTTAGTCACATATATGGTGTCTATTACAACGAAGATTTCTAATAAACATTATATCCAACATTAATTAGTTGCTAAAATAATATTATTGTCAATACATTGTTAGTTGTAGCTTAATTTAGTATCTTAAATTTAACAAAGTAAAAGAATTATATTATGTTAACATGGAAGGATGTCATTAGTTTTTCGGTAAAAGGAAATCTTAAACCAACAATAAGAGTTGAAAAAACAGAGCAAGAGTGGAAAGCGCTTTTAACTCCAGAACAATTTAGAATAACAAGACAAAAGGGTACAGAGCGTGCACATACAGGTGCGCTGTGTACGGTTTATAAACCTGGAAAATATCACTGTGTATGTTGTAATGCTTCACTATTCGATGCGTCTATAAAGTTTAATTCTGGAACAGGCTGGCCAAGTTTTACCCAACCAATACATCCAAACGCGATTCAATACGAAAAAGATACCGCCTATGGTATGGTAAGAGTAGAGGTTATGTGTAATACCTGCGATGCACATTTGGGGCATGTTTTTCCTGATGGTCCTGAACCAAGTGGGTTAAGATACTGTATCAATTCCGAATCAATGACAATTAAAGAAGAGACAATAAAGGATGAATAATGTAAATATGGAGTTAGCTACATTTGGTGGCGGATGTTTTTGGTGTACCGAAGCTGTTTTTCAAGAAATAAAAGGTGTTGTAAAAGTTGTTTCTGGTTATTCTGGTGGTCAAGTACCAGGGCATCCTACGTACAGAGAAATATGCTCTGGCCTAACAGGTCATGCCGAGGTTATTCAAGTAACATTTGATAATCAGATAATATCATATCAAGATTTGCTTATTGTTTTCATGACTACTCACGATCCTACAACGTTAAACAGACAAGGTGCAGACAGAGGTACTCAATATCGTTCTGTTATATTTTATCATAACACCAAACAAAAGGAAATAGCAAATGCAGTTATTGGCGAGGTTAAACCGTATTACGAAAATGAAATTGTAACCCAAGTTGCAGCTTTAGATGTTTTTTATGAAGCAGAGAAAGAGCATCAAAATTATTATAGAGACAACCCAACACAAGGTTATTGTAGTTTTGTAATTGCTCCAAAATTAGCCAAATTAAGAACACTTCACGCAAGTAAATTAGCAAACAAATAAAAATAAAATTATGATAGAAGTTATACTTTATGGTGCCGATTGGTGTCCAGATTGTAGAAGAGCAAAAAGTTATTTAACAGATAACAATATAAATTTCACTTTTGTAGATGTAGATCTAGATAAAGAAGCAGCAGCAAAAGTAGAAACTATAAATAATGGTAAGCGTATAATACCAACCTTATTTATAGAAGGGAAGGCATACACAAACCCCGATAATATAAAGTTAGCAAGTGTTTTGGGTATAAATGCTGTTGGACGTGTGCAACTTTATGGTGCAGACTGGTGCCCAGATTGTAGAAGAGCAAAAAGTTTTTTACGAGATAATAAAATTAATTTTGAATTTATAGATGTCGATAAACACGAATGGGCAACCCAACAAGTCGAAGATATTAATAATGGTAAACGCATTATACCTACCGTTTTAATTGACGAGGTTGCGTATACAAATCCGGATAATGTATTGTTAACCGACTTGCTTTCTATAAACCAAACGCAAGACTATAAGGTTTACGATACTGTTATTATAGGTGGTGGAGCTGCAGGCTTAACAACTTCTATTTATGCGCAACGAGATCGTTTCGACACCTTAATTTTAGAAAAATCTACTATTGGGGGTAATGCATTTTTAACAGAAAAAATTGAAAATTACCCAGGTTTTACATCCATTTCAGGCCCTAAGTTAATGAGTAAAATGGAAGAGCAAGCAAAAACCTATGGCGCTACAATAAAAACAGGAGAAGAGGTTGTATCGATAGACAAAAATAACGAATTGTTCGATATTAAAACAAAAGGTGCTGTGTATCATAGCAGGTCTGTTGTCTTGTCTACGGGTTCAACGTACAGAAAATTAGGAATTCCTAACGAAGAGCAATTAATAGGTTCTGGTATACATTTTTGTGCCACCTGCGATGGTGCTTTTTATAGAGATAAAGATGTTATTGTAATAGGAGGTGGAAATTCAGCATTAGAAGAAGGGATTTTTTTAGCTGGATTTTGTAAAAGTGTACAAATTGTTAATAGGTCGGAGCAATTTTCGGCATCACAAACTTATGTCGAAAAGTTAAAAACGATAAAAAATATTTCGGTTTTAAAGAATATGACACCCGTAGAATTTGTTGCTGATGATCAAGATAATTTTAAAGCATTGAAAGTGAAAAACAATAGTACAAACGAGGTCGAGTCGTTACAGGCAGACGGTGTTTTTGTATTTATAGGTTTAATACCAAATACAAAGTCTTTTGTAGATCTTGTAGCATTAAATAAACAAGGTTTTATACAAACAAAAGGTTTAGCCGAAACTTCTGTAGACGGTATTTTTGCTGCGGGCGACTGTAGAGAAGGTGCTATTGCTCAAGTCGCAGCAGCAACAGGAGAAGGGGTTTTAGCTAGTTATGGTTTAAGAAGTTATTTAAAATAAAAATGAAGCTAAATATAGTAGATACTTTTACCGCTTCACTACCTGCCGATCCTGTATTATCTAATACACGTAGGCAGGTAGAAAAAGCTTGCTTCTCTTATGTAGTACCTAAAAAAACGAATAAACCAGAGTTATTACACGTGTCTTTAGATATGATAAAAGCTTTGGGGTTAGAAGCTCGAGATGCTAAACAGGATGTTTTTTTAAATACTCTAACAGGTCAAACGGTTTATCCTAATACAACGCCATATGCCATGTGTTATGGAGGGCATCAATTTGGAAACTGGGCAGGACAATTAGGAGACGGTCGTGCTATTAATTTATTCGAGGTACAACATAATAATAAACTTTGGGCTGTACAGTTAAAGGGTGCGGGAGAAACACCTTACTCTAGAACAGCCGATGGCTTAGCCGTTCTGCGCTCTTCTGTAAGGGAGTATTTATGTAGCGAAGCTATGTATTATTTAGGGGTGCCAACAACACGAGCGCTATCTTTAGCGCTTTCGGGCGATCAGGTTTTAAGAGATGTACTATATAATGGAAACCCGGCTTACGAGAAAGGTGCCATTGTATCTCGTGTAGCTCCTAGCTTTTTAAGATTTGGAAATTATCAAATATTTGCTGCCCGTGGCGATGTCAATAATTTAAAAATATTGGTAAACTACACGATTAAACATTTTTTTTCTAATCTAGGTGCACCGTGTAAAGCCACTTATATTGATTTTTTTAAAACGGTAGCGCAGCGTACTTTAAAAATGATAATAGAATGGCAACGTGTTGGTTTTGTGCATGGTGTCATGAATACCGATAACATGTCTATATTAGGTTTAACCATAGATTACGGGCCTTACGGTTGGCTAGAGGGTTTCGATTTTAGTTGGACACCCAACACGACCGATGCTCAAAATAAAAGATATAGGTTTGCAAACCAGCCTAACATGGGACTTTGGAATTTATACCAATTAGCCAACGCTTTATATCTTTTGGTTGAAGAAGCAGAACCTTTTCAAGAGATACTAGAAGCTTACAAGACGAATTATGAAATAGAATCTTTACGCATGATGCGTGGTAAATTAGGTCTGGATACAGAACAGGAAATAGATGTTAAATTAATTCAAGATTTAGAAGATAATTTACAACTTATAGAAACCGATATGACTATCTTTTTTAGAAATTTAAGTCAGTTTTCAAAACAGAAACCAACCTTGGGACTTCATTTAATTAAAGCTGCTTTTTATAATATAGAAGATTTGAATGCGTCTATTGAAAAAAAATGGCAAGAATGGTTTAATCGCTATGCACTAAGGTTAGGTCAAGAAACACTTAGTTGTAAATTACGAGCACTTAAAATGAATGCTGTAAACCCTAAATACGTTTTACGAAACTATATGTCGCAATTGGCTATAGATGATGCAAATAAAGGTGATTATAAATTAATAGATCAATTATTTGAGCTTCTTAAAAAACCTTATGATGAGCAACCAGAATATGAAAAATGGTTTGCTAAGCGCCCAGAATGGGCAAGACATAAAGTAGGTTGTTCTATGTTATCTTGTAGTTCTTAAAGTATAAAAAAATTGTTGTTAAATAAAAATAAAATAGCTTTGGGCGGTGGGTGTCATTGGTGTACAGAAGCCGTTTTTCAAGCTTTAAAAGGTGTTGTAAAAGTAGAGCAGGGTTATGTGGCTTCTGTAGGTCAAGATACGCAATTATCCGAAGCTGTAATTGTATATTATTTGCCACATGTTATACCTTTAAAAGTTTTATTGGAGGTGCATTTGTACACTCATAAAAGTACAAGTAATCATTCTATGAGATCAAAATACAGGTCTGCTGTATATTTTTATTCTGAAGCTCAAGAAAAAGAAGTTCTTTTTATTTTAGAAGAATTAAAACATTTTTTTAATAAAAAAATAATAACAAAAACACTCCCTTTTAAAGCTTTTGTGGCATCTCGCGAAGCGATTCAAAACTACTACATTAGTAATCCTAAACGTCCGTTTTGTGTAAAATTTATTGCGCCTAAATTAGAGCTTATACAAGATAAATTTTCAAAATACAGCTCTAAAAATGTTAGGAAACTTTAAACTGTCACGACCTAAATAAAACAATTTAAACAAATTGCCCATTTAGGATGAAAAGCACACGACTAAAAATAGAAAATAATAAAGGCTTAAAGCTTCACGCTTACTTAGAATTACCTGCAAATCAAAAACCTATACGGTATGCCATTTTTGCCCATTGTTTTACCTGTACCAGTACTTTAAGTGCGGTTAGAAACATAAGTAGAGCCTTAACGGGGTATGGTTTTGGTGTTGTTAGGTTTGATTTTACAGGATTGGGTAGAAGCGAAGGCGAATTTGCAGATAGTTATTTTTCTGCTAATGTAGAAGATTTAATAGCAGTGAGCCGTTATATGGAGTCGCACTACCAAGCACCAAAATTATTAGTGGGGCATTCTTTAGGCGGGGCAGCTGTTTTATCCGCGGCAGCGCAACTAAAAAACATAGAAGCTGTAGCTACTATAGGAGCGCCTGCAACAGTGAGCCATGTTACACACTTGTTTTCTCATGGTGTAGAAGCTGTAAAAGAAAAAGGAGAGGTAGAGGTGAATATTGGAGGAAGACCTTTTAAAATTGATAATGAGTTTGTAGAAGATTTTGGAAAAACAGATTTACCAGAAATTGTTAAAAACCTAAAAAAGCCATTGTTAATTATGCATGCTCCTGCCGATAAGGTTGTAGAAATAAAAAATGCAGAGGCGCTTTATAAAAATGCGAAACACCCTAAAAGTTTTGTGACTTTAGACGATGCAGATCACTTACTATCTAAATCTAAAGATAGTAATTATGCGGGGCATATTATTGGGGCGTGGGTAGGTCGTTATTTTGAGCAAGAGGATCATGTTATGCTAGAGACCAAAGGCGAGCAACTTGTGGGTCATTTAAATATTGTAGAAGATAATTTTACCACTAACATACAAACCAAAGGTCATAGTATGGTTGCAGACGAACCAACGTCTGTTGGAGGCGATAATTTTGGACCCTCTCCATACGAATACCTAAATGCGGCTTTGGTAGCTTGTACGGCTATGACTTTAAAAATGTATGCCGAAAGAAAAAAGTGGGATTTAAAAGAGGTCTTTGTATATGTTTCTCATTCTAGAAAACATAGCGACGACTTAGGTTTAGATATAGAAACACCAAAATATTTAGATTATATAAGCAAAAAAATAGAATTAATAGGCGATTTAAGTGAAGCTCAAAAAGAGCGATTAAAGGAAATAGCGTCTCGTTGCCCAGTGCATAAAACATTGGTTAACCAAGTGATATTCGATACAAAAATAATTAATAACTAATAAATTTTAAAGATATGAACATATTAGAAAATGTTAAAACGTTCTTTGTTAAGAAGCAAACAGGTAATAGTATAGATGTAGCAACTCAAAATGCATGTCCAAATTGTTGGGGTGTACAAGAATGGGATGGTCAATTTTATAAAAAAATTAAAGCGAATAATAGAAAAGCTGTCGATAGTTTTATACAAAAAGTAGTCTCTAAGCTAGATAAAATCACTTTAAAAGCAGATACCTTTAAATGTCTAACTTGCACACCAGATGCATCTTAATACTTTTTAATTGTTTTTTCAAAGAAAATCCCTCTAAAGGATTATTTTTGAAAAAACAAATTTCCAATATGATTAAGGCCAAATACTACTACCTTCTGCTTGTTTTTTTTGTTAGTGCATGTGCTACATATAAAACGCAAATTAATGATATTGGGAACCTAGAGTACCCAAGTAAAGCATTAGTGCACTCTTTTTATCTTATTGGAGATGCTGGTAATTCTCCTGCTAATAACTTAGCAACAGGAATACAAGGGTTTAAGAGTAAGTTGAACGAAGCTTCTATAAATAGTACCGCTATTTTTTTAGGAGATAATATATATCCTAAAGGATTACCTAAAAAAGGGGATAATGGTAGAGATTTAGCAATGCATCAATTAGATTCGCAAATAAAAAGTGTTGCTAATTTTAAAGGGAAAACTATATTTATACCAGGTAATCACGATTGGTATAGTAATGGCTTAAAAGGCTTAAAACGACAAGAACGTTATGTAGAAGAGGCTCTAGGTAAAAATACGTTTTTGCCAGAAAATGGCTGCCCTATAGAAACGGTAGAGGTAGCGACATCCATATCTGTAATTATTATAGATACAGAATGGTATTTAACAAATTGGGATAAGCATCCAACAATTAATGATGATTGCGAAATAAAAACCCGAGAAAAGTTTTTCGAAACTCTAGAAAACGAGATAAAAAAAGCGAGAGGTAAAACAACAATTATAGCATTGCATCACCCTATGTTTACCAATGGGCCTCATGGTGGTTTTTACGATTTAAAATCTCACATGAAACCATTACCTGTGCTTGGAACCATAAAAAATGTATTAAGAAGAACGACAGGCGTTTCTCCTGCCGATTTACAGAATAAGAAGTATAATACATTAAGAAAACGAATTGTTACTCTAGCTCAAGAAAACGATAAAGTTATTTTTGTGTCTGGTCATGAACATAGTTTGCAGTACATAAAGCAAGATAATTTGCATCAAATAGTTAGTGGTACTGGCTCTAAAAGTACTGCTACAAAAAATAAGAAGCATGTCTTTTCTTCTAGTGTTTCTGGTTTTGCACGATTGGATGTTTTTAAAGACGGGTCTTCTTTTGTTAGGTTTTATAACGCAAAAACAAACCAAGTAATTTATCAAACCGAGGTTTTACCCGCGTTAAAAGTGCCTTTAAAAAATGAATACAATATAGAACAAATACCTAAAACCGTAAAGGCATCTATTTATACCAAAGATGAGGTTAATAAATCGGCAGTGTTTAAAGCTTTATGGGGTGATAGGTATAGAAAATATTACGGTACAGATATTGCTGCGCCTACTGTAAATTTAGATACATTATACGGTGGTTTAAAAATGCTAAAGTTAGGTGGTGGTCACCAATCTAAATCTTTACATTTTATAAATAAACAAGGTAAGCGTTATGTAATGCGTGCCATGCGGAAAAGTGCCACGGTTTATTTACAAGCCATTGCTTTTAAAGACCAATATATTGAGGGACAGTTCGAAAATTCTTTAATAGAAGATGTCTTGTTAGATTTTTATACAGGTTCACATCCCTATGCGCCTTTCGTATCTGGAGTATTATCCGACGCTGTAAATTTATATCATACGAATCCTGTATTGTTTTATGTGCCTAAACAATCTGCTTTAGGCCCTTATAACAACATACACGGAGATGCTTTATACATGATTGAAGAACATGTGTCCAGTGGTCATAATAATTTAGATAGTTTTGGAAAACCAGACGATATAAAAAGTACCGATAAATTAGTAGAGCATCTAAGAAAAGATGGAAACTATACGGTAGATGCTAACACCTATTTAAGAGCACGTCTTTTTGATATGGTTATAGCAGATTGGGACAGGCATTTAGACCAATGGCGTTGGGCTGCTTTTAATAACAGCGAAACCAATACAACCGTTTATAAGCCAATCCCTAGAGATCGAGATCAGGTGTTTTCTAAAATGGGAGACGGAAGCTTAATGCAAGTGTTAACACGTATTGTGCCGTCGTTAAAACTTTTAGAGGGATTTGCCCCAAGCATTAGAAATATTAAAGGCTATAATTCTAGACCGTTTTTTCTAGACATGATGTTGTTAAACAAAACAGAAAAACATGAATGGGATGCGCAAGTTGCTTTAATACAAAAGCAACTAACAACTCAGGTCATAGATGAAGCATTTAAACAATTCCCAAAAGAAGTACAAGACGAAACACTTGTAAAAATGAAAGAAACACTATGGTCTAGAATACAAGATTTACCACGTGTTGCTAATACATATTATAAGATTATTAACAAAGCACCCATAATTACAGGTACAGATAAAAAAGATTTATTTGAAATAGAACGCTTGCCAGAAGGTAAAACTAGAATTGTAGGAACTAGATTGGTAAAAGGAAAAAAGACTAAAGTGTTTTTTAGTAAAACTTACAATAAGCAGTCTACAAAAGAAATTTGGATTTATAGCTTAGATGGCCAGGACGAGTTTAGAGTGTATGGTAAAGGAAGTCCATATATCAAGTTAAAACTTATAGGCGGACAAAATAACGACACCTATAAAATAGATAATGGAGCTAAAGTTAAATTATACGATTACAAGAGTAAAAAAAACGAGATAACAACAAATAAAGGTGCTGCTAAATTAAATGATAGTTACAATGCCAATATGTATAATTTTTTAAAAGCAAAGCATAGTACGAATCAAATAATGCCTGTTTTAGGAGCTAACCCAGACGATGGTTTTAAAATAGGTTTTGTGAATACGTTTACAAATTACGGATTTGTAAGGCAGCCATTTAGTTCGCAACATAGTGTCGCTGCGGCTTACTACCATGCAACTAGTGGTTACGATTTAAAATATACGGGCGAATTTGCTAACTTAATAAAGCATTGGAATTTAGGCGTAACGGCAGCTTTTACAAGTCCTAATTACAGTGTTAACTTTTTTGGCTACGGGAATAGCACACCTAATTTAAATGTGAGTGATCGTCGTAATTTTGACAAAAATTATAATAGAGTACGGTACAGTACTTTTGCGTTATCCCCATCTCTTAATTGGAGAAGTAAACTAGATGCACAATTTAAATGGAGCCTGAATTATGAATCTATAGAGGTTGAAACCTCTGGAGCACGTTTTGTAAATACTTTTTTTGAAGCTAATGGAGTAGATACACATCAACGATTTTTTGGTACGGATGCTTTATACACATATCAAAATAAAGACAATATTGCTTATCCAACGTTAGGTATGCAAACCAGTATATTACTTGGCTATAAAACAAACATAAACGATAATCGTGGGTTTGGCTATTTGGTGCCCGAATTGGGGATTGATTATAGATTAGATAGAACAAGACGATTGGTGCTGGCAAGTAAAGTTAAAGCGCATATAAATTTTGGTAATGCGTTTCAGTTTTATCAATCGGCTAGTATTGGTGGTAACGATGGTTTAAGAGGATATAGAAATCAGCGTTTTTCGGGTAAACAATCGTTTTACCAAACAACAGATTTAAGACTTAGTTTTAAAACCATAAAAACAAATTTATTTCCTCTTAGTTTAGGGGTGTACACCGGGTTCGATTATGGGCGTATTTGGGTAAATAATAATTTAGTTTTAGATGATCCTCGTTTAAATAACAGCAATCGCTGGAATACCTCTATTGGTGGCGGTGTGTTTGCTAATGCTGCAAATAAGTTAACATTTAATTTGTCTAGCTTTAACAGCAAAGACGGCTTAAGAGTGGCTTTTAATTTAGGGTTCGGTTTTTAAATGTTGTCATTACATTTTAAATAATGCGTCTATATTTAATATAAATAAACAAATAATGAAAAGTAGTTTTAAAGATATAATTACCTCTGATGAGGTTGTGTTGGTAGATTTTTTCGGAACATGGTGTGGACCTTGTCAAGCTTTAATGCCAATTTTAAAAGACGTAAAAGAAACTTTAGGAGACCGTGTTAAGATTGTAAAAATAGATATTGATAAAAATCAAGCATTAGCCACACAATATCAAGTGCGTAGCGTACCAACCATGATACTATTTAAAAATGGAGAACCAAAGTGGAGGCAGTCTGGCGTTTTACAACAAAAAGATATTGTACAGGTTATTAATACCCATAGCTAGTTTTAATTAATCTATATGTAGTTGGTAAAGTTTACTGCTTTTGTCATGCCCTTTCTCCGACGTAATAAATAAAGTGTTTTTATCTTTAAAGCAAACAGCTTCTTTTTGGTTTTTATCTTTAAAAGGATAAACTTTATGCGTGCCATTAAAAAAAGCATCGCCTTTAAAGTCTTGAAAAACCCAAACGGCTTGTTGAGTTAGTAAAGCCACCTTTTTACCATTTTCACTTATATCTGCAGATGTAATCCAATGTTCTAGGTCTTTACCTGTAAAAAAAGAATCTATAGGTTTTGCTACATAATCTCCTTGTGTTGCAGGTATTTTATAGACTGTAGTTTTACCGTAGTTATTTTTTACTCTACTTTTTGTAAAAAGATATAGAGCGTTGTTAAAATAAAAGAAAGCTTCACAATCAAAATACATGTTTTTCTTTTTTGAAGGTGTATTTTTTTGGTCTTCATACTTGAATGTAATGTATGCTATATCTTTAATTTTTGTATCTTTAAGTTGGGGCTGTTTAAACTTTAATATTTTAAGATTTTTCCGGTCATTTAAATTGTTTCCAAAATCGCCAATGTAAAGGTTGTTTTTCGAGTCGCTCGTTAAATCTTCCCAATCATGATTTTTTGCTTTTAGCTGTACGGTCTGTTTTATAGTTCCTTTTTTGTTAACAGCATAAATTTTGGCTTTATTACCGCTGTCGTTTAGCATCCAAATAGTGCTAGAATTTGAAGTTTTTTCTGTCCCAGAAACTTCGTTTAACGTTTTGGGTAAATTAGCGAGTGTTTTTAAAGCTCCTGTGTTACAGGCAGTAAACACAAGAATATGCAGTAACATAAGAGAAATTTTCATAAAATGTTTTTTTAACGTTAAATTTACAGAATATTTTAATTCTAACCGTCATAAATTATGAATCCTATTTTTAAAATTGGTCACCGTGGTGCCAAAGGACATGCTCCAGAAAACACTTTAGAATCTATAGAAAAAGCCTTAAAATTAGGGGTGGATGGTATAGAAATAGATGTGCATCGTTGTGCTTCTGGTGAGCTGGTTGTTTTTCACGATTTCACACTAAATAGAATGACCGATGGTACAGGAGAAATTTCAAAATTTAAATTTAAAGATCTTAGCAAACTAAAAGTTACAGGAAATTGTAAAATACCAACTTTAGCACAGGTATTAGCTTTAGTAGATAATAGATGTTTATTAAATATAGAGTTAAAAGGAAAAGATACTGCTAAAGAAGCTAGTAGAATTATTACATTTTATGTTGATAAAAAAGGTTGGGATTACTCTAACTTTATAGTATCTAGTTTTCATAGATACTTACTTGAAGAAGTAAAAGAAATAAACAACAATATACCCTTAGGTGTGCTTACCGATACCGATTTGGATAAAGCGGTTGCTTTTGCTAAAAAAATTAACGCCGTGTCTATACATCCAGATTTTACGATGTTAACAGAAGAAAATGTGCCAGAATTGCAAGAGCATTTTAAGGTCTATACTTATACAGTAAATAACTTAAAGCCACTGGCTCGAGTTAAGTCTTATGGTGTAGACGGTATTATATCTGATTATCCAGATAGAATATAATGTCTAATCATGTTATTATTATTGGCGGTGGTGCCGCAGGTTTTTTTGCGGCAATAAATATTGCTGAGCAGCACCCAAACACTAAAGTAACCATTTTAGAACGTGGAAATGCCGTTTTAACAAAAGTCAAGGTTTCTGGTGGTGGGCGTTGTAATGTAACTCATGCCGAATTTATTCCTAAAGAGCTTACAGCCAATTACCCTAGAGGGGAAAAAGAATTGCTGGGCCCGTTTCATAAATTTATGACTGGCGATACGATCGCTTGGTTTGAAAATCGAGGTGTTGATTTAAAAATTGAAGATGATGGCAGGATGTTTCCCGTTAGCAATTCCTCGCAAACCATTATAGATTGTTTTATTAACGAAGCCAATAAATTTAATGTTGAGGTTTTGTTAAATCATTCTGTAAAAGAAATAATTTTAGATGATGCTAGCGGTGTGTATACCATAGCAACAACTAAGGGCGATTTTAAAGCTCAAAATATTGTTGTTGCCACAGGTAGTAACCCTAAAATATGGCAAATTTTAGAGCGTTTAGGTCATACAATAGCCAAACCTGTACCGTCTTTATTTACTTTTAATATAAATGACAACCGTTTAAACGATATTCCTGGAGTTGTAGCCCAAGATGTTGGTGTAAGCGTTTTAGGTACCAATTTATATAGCGAAGGCCCTTTGTTAGTTACACACTGGGGGTTAAGCGCACCTGCTATTTTAAAGCTTTCTGCATTTGGAGCTTTAGAGCTTGCAAAACGTGATTATAAATTTAACATAGAAGTTAATTTTATAAAAGAAGAAACCGAAAATTGTATGGCGCTCATAAAATCTTTAAAACAGGAGTTAGCCAAAAAAACAGTATATAAATTGCCCCAGTTTAATTTACCAAAACGACTTTGGCATCAATTGGTTTTGGCAAGCGCGATAACAACAATAACACGTTGGGCCGATTTAAATAAACAGCAAATAGAAGCTTTAGCAAAACAGTTAACACAAGCTGTTTTTTCTGTTCATGGTAAAAGTACTTTTAAAGAAGAATTCGTTACAGCAGGAGGTGTAAGTTTAAAAGAGATTAATTTTAAAACCTTCGAGAGTAAATTATGTCCTAACCTTTATTTTGCTGGCGAAGTTGTAAATGTCGATGCTGTAACAGGCGGATTTAATTTTCAAAATGCATGGACAAGTGCTTTTATGGTGTCTCAAAATATCTTAAGCAGCACGACCTAGTTTATTACATGGATTCTTATTTAAAATAATCGTTATTCTTGCAATACTTTGCTTTCGCAGAGGTAAAAAAATCTAGTAAAGTACTATCTTTGTTTACATATCAATATCCTTATGCAAGAAAAACAGTTTATTGCTAATAATTACGCAAAATCTTTGCCGTCTGGTCAGTACACTTGGTCTTCGCCTAGTAACATTGCCTTGGTTAAGTATTGGGGTAAAAAAGCACATCAAATACCAGAAAATCCTTCTATTAGTTTTACATTAAATAACTGTAAAACAACAACAATACTAACGTTTTCAAAAAAAGAGACCAAAGAAAATTATGCTTTCGATGTTTTTTTGGATGGCAATAAAAAGGATGATTTTAAACCAAAAATAGAAACCTTTTTTAAGCGCATCGAAGCTTACATGCCTTTTTTAAAAGATTATCATTTTAAAATAGAAACCTCTAACACGTTTCCTCATAGTTCTGGTATAGCATCTTCGGCCTCTGGTATGAGTGCTTTAGCTTTGTGTTTAATGAGTGTAGAACAAGCACTTTATAAATTAAATCATAAAACAGATTTTACGCTGGAGTTTTTCAATAAAAAAGCATCATTTCTTGCAAGACTTGGTTCTGGTAGTGCGTGTAGAAGCATAGAGGGCGATTTAATTGTATGGGGTTCCCACAGCGATATTGAAGGTAGTAGCGATTTGTTTGGCGTAAAATACCCTTACCAAGTGCACCGTAATTTTAAAAACTATCAAGATACTATTTTGTTGGTAGACAAAGGAGAAAAACAAGTAAGTAGTACTATTGGGCATAATTTAATGCACAACCATCCATTTGCTCAAGAACGCTTTAAGCAGGCACATACTAATTTAAAAGATTTAATAACGATATTAAAAACGGGTAATCTTAAAGCATTTATTGCCTTGGTAGAAAGCGAAGCGTTAACGCTACATGCTATGATGATGACTAGCATGCCTTATTTTATTTTAATGAAGCCTAATACCTTAGAGATTATAAATAAAATATGGGCTTATAGAAAAGCTACAGACTCTCATATTAGTTTTACACTAGATGCAGGGGCAAATGTACATGTTTTATATCCAGAAGATGAAAAAGATAATGTGCTAGAATTTATTAAAAATGAGTTAGTTGGGCATTGCCAAAAAGGTGAGTATATTACCGATAAAATAGGATTTGGAGCACAACTTTTGTAAATTTGTGTAACTGTAAATAAAATACTTATGAAAGGACCACTGTTCTATTCGAAAATATTGCTTTTTGGTGAATATGGAATTATAAAAGATTCTAAGGGACTTTCTATACCATATAATTTTTACAACGGCGCTTTAAAGCTAGACGAAAACAAAACTACAGTAGCTATAGAATCTAATATTAGTTTAAAAAAATATGTAGATTATTTAGAAACTATAGACACTAGCTTGGTGCATTTTGATATTGAAGTATTAAAAAGTGATGTTAAAAAGGGTATGTATTTCGATTCGTCTATACCACAAGGTTATGGCGTTGGTAGTAGTGGTGCTTTAGTAGCTGCTATATACGATAAGTATGCTTTTGATAAAATTACAGTATTAGAAAACCTAACTCGTGAAAAACTATTAAAATTAAAGTCTGTTTTTGCAGCTATGGAATCTTTTTTTCATGGTAATTCTTCAGGGTTAGACCCTTTAAATAGTTACTTAAGTATACCTATTTTAATAAAATCGAAAGGTAATATAGAAGCTACAGGCATTCCTTCTCAAAATACAGAAGGTAAAAATGCCGTATTTTTAATAGATAGTGGTATTATTGGAGAAACTGCCCCAATGGTTAGCCTTTTTATGGAAAAAATGAAGCAAGAAGGCTTTCGTAATATGCTAAAAAATCAATTTATTAAGCATACCGATGCTTGTGTAGACGATTTTTTAAGCGGTAATATTAAATCATTATTTAGTAATACTAAACAGTTGTCTAAAATTGTTTTAAATCATTTTAAACCCATGATTCCTAAGCAATTTCATGATTTATGGAAAAAAGGTATAGACACTAACGACTATTATTTAAAGCTTTGTGGCTCTGGTGGTGGTGGTTATATTTTAGGTTTTACAGAAAATATAGATCAAGCGAAAGCTGTTTTAAAAGATTACAAGTTAGAGGTTGTTTATAATTTTTAACTCATTTTTTCTGATAGTATAACACGATGTAAACAATATGCTTACCAGAAAACAAAAACATATTTTGCTTAAGTTTTTTAGTATGTTTTCTGTTGTAAGAGGGTACAATATTCTTATTATTGTTATTGCTCAGTATTTTACATCTATATATATACTCTCGTATAATAAAACATTACAAGATGTTATTTTAGATGCTAATTTATTAATGCTCGTATTAGCATCATCTTTAACCATAGCGGGAGGTTATATTATCAATAACTTTTACGATTCGGAGAAAGATTTAATTAACAGACCCATAAAATCTAAATTAGATAAGTTGGTCAGCCAAAACACAAAATTGTCTTTTTATTTTGTGTTAAATTTTTTGGCCGTTATTATGGCTAGCTATGTGTCATTTCGAGCTGTGCTTTTCTTTTCGGTGTATATATTCGCTATTTGGTTTTATTCTCATAAGCTAAAAAAATTAGCTTTTATAGGAAATATAGTGTCTGCAAGCTTAACTATAGCACCGTTTTTTGCTATTTTTATATATTATAAAAATTTCCAAACGGTTGTTTTTGTACATGCTGTTTTTTTACTTTTAATCATTTTTAAAAGAGAGCTTACTAAAGATCTAGAAAATTTAAAAGGCGATTTGTCTCAAGGTTATAAAACAATACCAGTAGTTTATGGAGAGCCTACATCAAAAAAAATACTAACACTACTTAGTTTTTTAACATTATTGCCCACATACTTGTTGTTGTATAAATACAATATTGGTTATATGTATTATTACTTTTATTTAAGTATCGCTTTGTTAGGTGTCTTTCTTTTTTTGTTGTGGAAATCGAATTCTAAAATACATTATCTCATACTTCATAACATACTTAAATTTATAATATTAGCAGGAGTGTTTAGTATTTTACTTATAGATGTTACGGTTGTTTTTTAATCAAATTTAAAAAGTATTAATTTGTTGTTTTCAAGCTTGAAAGCAATCATGTTTATTATATCTTTGCATAAAATTTTAAGTAATGAGTAAACAACAAGGAGGTCATAGAAAAGGAAAAACATCGCCCAATGCATCTAAGAAGCATGCTGGTAAAGGTTTTGTAAAAGGAAAAGGAAAGCCTGCTTTTAAAAATAATACCGATGCACCTAAAAAGGGGCCTCAGCCAAAAAAGTCTAACCCTAACGAAATTCGATTAAATAAGTATGTTGCCAATTCTGGAGTTTGTTCTAGAAGAGAAGCCGATGTACATATTGCCACAGGCCTAGTAACTGTAGATGGGAAAGTTATTGTAGAAATGGGTTACAAAGTTAAGCCAGGCCAAGAGGTGCGTTACGATGGATCACGTATTAACCCAGAAAAAAAGGCCTATGTGTTACTTAACAAGCCTAAAGGTTTTGCTACTACAACAAGCGAAGGTAAAGGAAGAACGGTAATGGATTTAGTTGCCAATGCAACAACATCTCGAATTAAGCCAATAGGTAGATTAGGTAGAAACTCTAAGGGTTTATTGTTCTTTACTAATGATGACGAGATTGCGGCTAAGTTTACAAACTCTAAACATGGTGTGCCTAGATTATTTCATATTGAATTGAACAAGAATTTAAAACTTGAAGATTTAAAAAAAATACAAGAAGGTTTAAGAATTGAAGGTAAACTTATAACTGTTGAAGAAATAAGCTATATAGACGGAGCCTCTAAAAAAGAAATTGGTTTAAGAATTAAGAATACTGGTAACACAGTTATTCGTAGTATTTTTGATTATTTAAAATACGATATAGAGAGTTTAGATTGTGTTGCTATTGGTCATCTTACTAAAAAAGATATTCCTCGTGGTAGCTGGAAGCACTTAACGACACAAGAGTTAAACACATTAAAAATGTTATAAATAGCTTGCGTACATTATAAAAAAAAGCCTGTGTAATATAATTACACAGGCTTTTTTTTATGTTTATTTCTATTCTATTAGTTAAATATAAAATATGTAGATAATACAATTAAACAAATAACAATACCAATGGCCTTTACAGGTTTCCAAGGTGTTACGTCTACTTGTTCTGTATAGGTTTGTATATAATCTGTTTCTCTAGGCTTAACCTTTCCTATAACAAGCATAATAATAACAGTAAGGACACATGTTATAGCTTGCATGTGTAACATGTGCAAGTTTATAACACCTAAACCATTTGCTAAAATGATGTATAATACATAAATAGAGAAAGCGAATATAATACCAACTTTCGCTGCCAATGCAGGAACTTTTTTTGTTACGAAACCAATGATGATTACTGTTAAAATAGGCACACTATACGCACCGTTTACGGTTTGTAAATAACCAAAAATACTATCGGCATAAATTAAAAAAGGAGCAATTAACATAGATAGAAAAGCTAAAATAACGCCAAATCGTTTTCCTTTTTTTACAATTGTAGTATCGGTGGCATCTTTGTCTATAAATTGTTTGTAAATGTCTACACCGTATAAAGTAACACAGCTATTTAATGCAGAGTTAAAAGAACTTAGTATCGCTCCAAAAAGGACGGCAGCAAAAAAGCCAACCCATACCTCTGGTAACACGTCTGCTACAAGTTTTGGGTATACATCACTTGTATGTAAATTTGGGCCATATTTATGAAAAGCAATAATACCTGGTAGTACAACAATTATTGGACCTAATATTTTTATAAAAGCAGCTATTGTTAAGCCTTTTTGACCTTCAGCTAAACTTTTTGCTCCTAAAGCACGTTGTATAATTTGTTGGTTACTACCCCAGTAAAATAATTGTACAAGCATCATACCTGTAAAAATTGTAGCTATAGGTATCGATGAATCTGGTCCACCTATGGCGTTAAATTTTTCGGGATGTTCTGTTGTTAATTTAGATAAACCACCAAATATACTTCCGTCGTCACTAATGGAAATTAGACCAAAAATAGGGATTAATAAACCTCCAATTAATAGGCCTACAGCATTAATTGTATCGGAAACAGCAACGGCTTTTAAGCCTCCAAATATGGCATATATAGAACCAATAATACCTATACCCCAAACACAAATCCAAACGGCTGTCCATTCGCCAACGCCAAGCATTTCAGGAATGTTAAACATGCCACTAATAGCTTTAGAACCTGTAAATAAAACCATTGGTAAAAGTACAACAGCATAACCCGTAAGAAATAAACCAGAGGTTAATGCTTTTGTGGTACTATCAAAACGTCTTTCTAAGAAGGTAGGAATAGTAGATATTCCGCCTTTTAAATAGCGAGGTAAAAGATATATTGCGGTAATAACCATAGCAATTGCAGCTAAGGTCTCCCATGCCATTACAAGTATACCATCGGTGTAGGCATCTCCATTTAAACCAACAATTTGCTCTGTAGATAAGTTAGTTAAAAGTAACGATCCCGCAATAACAGTTGCTGTTAAGCTTCGTCCTCCTAAAAAATATCCTTCAGAAGTGTTTTCATTTGTTTTTCTTGTAGCAAGATATGCTATAATAGCAACAAGTAATGTGAATCCAATAAATGATATTATGCCCATAATTTTTAGTTAAGTTTTTAGAGATTTGAGTTATTTTATGTAAAACAAAAAAGCAAAACGCATACGGTTAAATATACGATTCGCTTTTTTGTCGTTTTTTTTCAGTACAATGTACTAAAAAGATAAAATATATTTTAAATATATTGGTTAATTATATTTTCAAATAATTCTTGCTTACCACTTTGTAGACTTAATTCGCCATTTTCTTGAGCAATTTTGTATAAATCTTCCATAGATAATTTACCATCTTCAAAAGCTTTTCCGCTTCCAGCATCAAAAGAGCTGTAACGTGCCGTTCTTAATTTTTCGTAAGGCGAAGAAGTCATTATTTTATCGGCAATTAATAAGGCTCTAGCAAAAGTATCTGCGCCACCAATGTGAGCTAAGAATACATCTTCTAAGTCTGTAGAGTTTCTTCTAATTTTAGCATCAAAATTAACACCACCACCTTGTAAGCCTCCAGCTTTTAAGAAAACAAGCATAGCTTCTGTCGTTTCTTGAATATTGTTTGGGAATTGATCTGTGTCCCATCCGTTTTGATAATCGCCACGGTTAGCATCTAAACTTCCTAACATTCCTGCTTTTGCAGCAACCTCTATTTCGTGTTGAAATGTGTGCTGTGCTAATGTTGCATGGTTAACTTCTATATTTATTTTGAAATCTTTATCTAAACCATATTCTTTTAAGAAACCTATTGCTGTAGCAGAATCGAAATCGTACTGGTGCTTAGATGGCTCCATTGGTTTTGGTTCAATAAAGAAGTTTCCTTTAAAGCCTTGTGCTCGAGCATAGTCTCTTGCCATAGCTAAAAATTGTCCCATATGGTCTAATTCGCGACCCATGTCTGTGTTTAATAAAGACATGTAACCTTCACGACCTCCCCAGAATACGTAGTTTTCTCCACCTAATTTTATAGTAGCGTCTAGAGCAAGTTTTACTTGACCACCAGCACGAGCTACAACATTAAAATCTGGATTTGTAGATGCTCCATTCATGTAGCGAGGATTAGAAAAACAGTTTGCTGTACCCCAAAGTAATTTTGCTCCAGATGCGGCTTGTTTTTCTTTTAAGTAATCTGTTATTGTAGATAATCTACTTTCAGATTCACCAAAAGATGCTCCTTCTTGAATTAAATCGTAATCGTGGAAACAGTAATAATCGAATCCCATTTTTGTAATAAACTCAAAAGCGGCATCAGCTTTGTCTTTTGCAGCTTGTATAGGATCTGATGATTTGTCCCATTCAAATTGTTGTGTTCCTGGTCCGAATGGGTCAGAACCTTGACCACAGAATGTATGCCAGTATGCTACAGAAAACTTAAAATGCTCACGCATTGTTTTACCTGCAACCACTTGTTCTGGGTTGTAATATTTAAACGCAAGAGGATTATCAGACTCTTTACCTTCAAATTTTATTTCTCCAATACCTTTATAGTATTCTTTGTCTCCTATTAATGCCATTTTTTGTGTTTTTAATTTCTAGTTGTATAGAATGTTTTAGGTTATTTATTTTTTAAGATTGTTTCTAGTTCTTTTTTCCAGCTTTCGTAAGCTTTTACATAAGGAGCTTTGTCTGCCAAAGGCTTGTAAGTCATTATGTGGTCGTTGTTTGTAATATTATCTCCAAAGGTTTTAAAATCGCCATTGGTTAAACCTGCTGCTCTTGCAGCTCCAACAGCTCCTGTGGTATTGTAAATTTCTATTTCGTAGCCAATTAAAGTAGCCACAGTACTTGAGAAAATTTCAGATCTAAATAAATTATCGTTACCAGCTCTAATTACATTAATTACAGCGTTGTCGTTTTTTAGAATGTCCATACCGTAAACAAATGAGAATGCAATACCTTCTAGTGCCGCACGGTAAATATGAGCATCGCTATGTGTATTAAAATTAAGGTTGCATGTATGCGAACCAATATTTTTATTGTTTAAAATTCGTTCGGCACCATTCCCAAAAGGCATGATAGACAATCCGTTAGATCCAACGGGCACGGTAATAGCTTTGTCGTTCATTTCTTCGTAAGAATGGCAAGACATATTGTCTTTTAGCCAGCGGTATAAAATACCAGAACCATTAATACACATGAGTTTTCCCAGAATAGGACGTTGTTTTGTGTAGTTTACGTGGGCAAAATTATTGATTCTAGAAGATTCTTTAGATTTTAAAGTTTCTGTTACTGCATAAATAACACCCGATGTACCTCCTGTAGCAGCTACTTCGCCGTGGTTAAATACATTTAGCGATAGTGCATTGTTAGGTTGATCTCCTGCACGATAGGTTATGGCAGCTCCAATTGGTAATCCTGTTTCTTGAGCTCCTTTTTGGTTAACCAATGCTTGATTCGTAAAGTTTTCTACAATATCAGGGGTTAACTCTGGGTTAATGCCATAATAATCTAATAAGAAATTAGCAGGGGTATCTTTTTCAAAATCCCATAAAATACCTTCCGATAGTCCGTTTTTTGTTGTGTGTATGCTTCCTGTTAATTTAAAAGCTATAAAATCGCCAGGTAGCATGTACTTGTGTATGTTTGCGTATACATCTGGCTCGTTGTCTTTTACCCATTTAAGTTTTGAAGCTGTAAAATTACCAGGAGAGTTTAATAAACTGTTGGCACATTTTTCTTCGCCAATAGATGTAAAAGCATCTTCGCCTATTTGTACAGCACGGCTGTCACACCAAATAATAGAGTTTCTAAGCGGTTTTCCTTGTTTGTCTACAACAACAAGTCCATGCATTTGGTAAGATATACCAATGCCTGTAATTTTTGTAGCATCTATATTTGCTTCGCTTATTGCTCTTTTTGTTGCCGTGCAAACGTGTTGCCACCAAATGTCTGGGTTTTGTTCTGCCCAATCTGCATGTATAGCAGTTATTTCCATTTCGTTTTTTGGCTCATTCAAGCTAATAATCTTCTGGCCTGTTTGCGCATTAACTATGGCAACTTTAACCGAAGAGCTTCCTAAGTCATATCCTATGTAATACAAATGATTCTTTTTAAATTGTTGAACCTCGAAAGTTAAAAATTTACAAGCAATTTAAATAGTTTATAACGCTAGTATTTGTTTTTTTACGAAAATTTTAAGTTAAAATGAGAAATTCACTTAAAAACAAAGTGTTTTACAGGGTTACTTCTAGTATTCTAGATTCATTTTCGGCTTGTAATTGTACTTGATTTATAGCCGCTGGTAATAAAATAGTTTCTCCAATATTTAATTGATATGTAATAGCATTGTGTGTTAGCGTTAATGCCCCCTCAACACACATGTAAATTACAAAAGAATCTGTTTTAGAATAGTCCATCTTTAATTTGCCTTGAATTTCTACAATATTTGTTTTAAAGTATGGCGAATGTACTAATGGATTAGAGGTGTTTGTTTTTGTGGTGTAATTTGTTTTGTAGTTTTTATCGGCGTTATAATCTATAGCATCAAGAGCTAATTCGGTGTGTAATTCTCTTGTTTTACCTGTTTTATTGTCTATTCTATTGTAGTCAAATATTCTGTAAGTAACGTCAGATTTTTGTTGTATTTCTGCTAGTAGAACACCCGCGCCTATAGCGTGTACACGCCCTGCAGGGATGTAAAACGTATCGCCTTTAGTAACTTTTTCGTGATTAAGTATATTTGTAATTGTGTTATTTTTAACATGACTAGAATAATCTTTTTTGTTGGTGTTTTTGTTAAACCCTACAATTAATTCAGCATCTTTATCAGCCTGCATAATATACCACATTTCATTTTTACCAAAAGAATTGTGGCGTTGTTTTGCTAAGTCGTCATCAGGGTGAACCTGAATAGATAGTGGTGTTTTTGCATCTATAAACTTTATGAGTAAAGGGAATTCATTACCAAAAAGTTTATAGTTTTTTTCGCCAACAATATCTGTTTTATGTTCTGTAATAAGCTCTTTTAGAGTTTTGTTTTTTAAAATTCCATTTGCAACACGAGTTTCATTGTCTTTAATGTCTGAAATCTCCCAAGATTCACCTATTAAATCTTCATTATATTTTTTATTTAATAGCGTTTTTAATTTATCGCCAGCCCATATGCGGTAACTGTATACAGGATTAAATTTTAAAGGATATAATATAGTCATTTTGTGATTCTGTTTATTAACACATGGTTAAAGTGGGTCCAATTTTTTAATTGGTGTTTTGTTTAAAAAACAACTGATAACAAAAATAAGGTACTCGTAAATAGTTTCCTAGTTTTTAATAATCAAAAGAGGTGCTTGTTTTAAGAAAACCAGTATCAAAAATATTTTATGTTAACTATGTTTCTTTTTTACGACTTAGTTTATTAATTTTCGTGTTTATTAAGAATAATATCCCAAAGATGGCAAAAACATACTATGACCCTTCAGATTTGAGAAAATTTGGAAAAATAACAGAGTGGAATGAAGAACTAGGTAATAAGTTTTTCGATTATTATGGTAAGGTTTTTGAGGAGGGGGCTTTAACAGCTCGAGAAAAATCTTTAATAGCATTAGCCGTAGCACATACAGAACAGTGTCCTTATTGTATAGATGCCTATACTAAAGATGGATTACAACGCGGCGTTACCAAAGAAGAAATGATGGAGGCCATACACGTTGGTGCTGCTATAAAAAGTGGTGCAACATTAGTACACGGTGTCCAGATGATGAATAAAGTTAATAAGCTAGACGGATAATAAATTAATAGCAATTTTAATCAGAGTATTTATTTCTGAAATTTTTGCTATGTTTAAAATGATGCAAAGCTTGTGATTACCTGAATCTAGATATGACAAAAATAAAAACAAAATCTTTACAAAAGCGCGATAGCGATTTAGCCAATAGTAACCGTCAGTTAGAAATACTATCTAGTGGTGTTTTTGAAAATGGCGAACTACCTACTTTTAAAGATAAAATAGCAGAAACAAAACAGTTTCCGTTACGACCAAATAAATTAGAAATTCTTCAAATAAACCTAGGTTACATGTGTAATCAGGTTTGCGAGCACTGCCATGTTGATGCCGGTCCTGATAGAAAAGAGATTATGACCAGAGAAACCATGCAGCAATGTTTGGAGGTTATTAAAAAAACAGGAGCCCATACTTTAGATTTAACAGGTGGGGCGCCGGAGATGAATCCAGAATTTCGTTGGTTTGTAGAGGAGGCTTCTAAGGCAGGAATAAAAGATTTTATTGTACGCTCTAATCTAACTATTATTCGAGCTAATAAAAAATATTACGACTTACCAGATTTTTTTAAAAAACACAATGTACACGTAGTGTCATCTATGCCGCATTGGACTAGAGGTAAAACAGATAAACAACGCGGTGAAGGCGTATTCGATATGTCTATAAAAGCGCTTCAAGAACTTAACGAGCGTGGTTATGGTATGCCAGATAGTGGTTTGCGATTGGATTTAGTATACAATCCATCTGGAGCATTTTTGCCTGGAGACCAAATGGCCATGGAAAAAGATTTTAAAAAGGCATTAATGGAAGATTTCGGAATTCAATTCCATAATTTATTTGCCATTACCAATCTACCTATTTCTAGATTTTTAGATTACCTTATAGCTTCAGAAAATTACGAAGATTACATGTATGCGTTAGTAGAAGCCTACAACCCAATGGCTGTTAAAAATGTGATGTGTACTAACACAATATCTATAAGTTGGGATGGCTGGTTATACGATTGCGATTTTAATCAGATGTTAAATTTAAAAGTGGCTAGTAAAGTAAAACATGTCAGCGAATACAATGAAGAGTTATTACAAGACCGAAATATAATAATATCGCAACATTGTTACGGTTGTACGGCCGGAGCAGGAAGTAGTTGTCAAGGTGTTGTAGCTTAATGTTTTTTAGCATAAAAATTAAACGGTTACTAACTTAGTAACAAACAAAATATACCGTAGTGCAATCTAAAAATTTAATTATCACCTTTACTAGAAATCCAGAGTTAGGTAAAGTAAAGTCTCGTTTAGCAAAAAGCATTGGCGAACAAGCAGCTTTAGAGGTTTATATAAAACTATTAGAGCATACAGAGCATGTTTTAAGGCAAATTGATTGCGACAAGGCTGTTTATTACTCTGTTAAAGTTAGGGAGCATGATATTTGGGATGCTACTATTTTTAAAAAACACCAACAACATGGCGATCATTTAGGAGCTCGTATGGAACAAGCATTTAAAAATGGTTTCGAAGCCGGATATAAAAATATTGTTATTGTTGGTAGTGATTTATACGATTTAAAACCCAAACATATAAACGACGCTTTTAAAGCTTTAGAAAACAATAATTATGTTATTGGACCTGCGCAAGACGGAGGTTACTATTTATTGGGAATGAAAGCTTTACATTCTACTGTTTTTAAAATAAACGATTGGGGTACAAATACGGTATATAAGCAAACAATAGAACAATTAAATACCAATAGCTTGTATGTTTTAGAAGTGCTTAACGACATAGATTATGTTGAAGATTTAAAATCTTACGATTCATTTAAACAATACTTAGAAAATATATAATATTTGTAAATTGCATAACTTTTTCTTTTCAGGTTTACGTATATAAAAGTAAACTATGACAATTAAAACAAAAATTATGAAAACAAAATTACTTTATCTAACAGTTATTATTTTATCATCTATTCAATTTTTAAATGCACAATGTAGTCGTTCGGGAGCATTTGTTCAAAGTGATCCTGCTTACTTTATTAGCGGAGATGCAAATATTACTTTTGCAGAAAATGGAAATAAAGAGGTTATTTTTGAGTCTAATTTTCAAACAGTACAGGGTGCAGACTTAAGAGTGTATCTTTCTAGAACCGATGATATAGCCAATGCAGCATCTAACGCCATACAAATATCAGGGCAGCTTATAAATGATGATGGAGGTACCAGTGGGCCAGGAGTGTCGCCAATTACAGGTACGATGCGCTTTTCTGTACCTACAGATTTAGAAATAGATGCCTACGATTTTATTGTTATTCAATGCATTGCTATAAACGAACGCTGGGGTTATGTTTCGCTAGGAGAGGCTTCTGGAGCTAGTTGTTCTGTGTTAAGTGTAGAAGCTAATAACGTATTGCAAACAGTAAATTTATATCCTAACCCTGCAACAGATAAATTTGAGGTTATTAATAATAAGCAATTACCATTATCTATTGTACTTTACGATGTAATAGGAAATAAGGTAAAAACATTAGCTAACACCCAAATAAAAAAGCAGTCTTTTTCTTTAATGGGTTTAAATTCTGGTGTATATTTAGTCGAAATTAATAGCGGAGATCAGCGCATTATAAAAAGATTAATTAAGCGATAATGTAACGTAAAAATTTATATGTTAAAACAAATAGAAGAAACTGTAGATTACTTAAAAAATAAAGGTTTTAATAATCCAGAAATTGGTATTGTTTTAGGTACCGGCCTTGGGCAGCTTGTTAACGAAGTTGAGGTTATTAAAGAAGTGAGTTATAATCATATTCCTAATTTTCCAACAGCTACCGTAGAGTTTCATAAAGGGAAATTAATATATGGTATTCTAGAAGGTAAAACCGTGGTTATTATGCAAGGACGCTTTCATGTTTACGAAGGTTATACATTGCAAGACGTTACTTACCCTATTCGTGTTATGGAGAAACTAGGTATAAAAACCTTATTAGTATCTAACGCTTCGGGAGCTATAAACCTTACCTTTAAAAAGGGTGAACTTATGTTAATAGACGATCATATTAACTTACAAGGTGGTTCGCCATTAGCCTTTA
>CALHCQ010000091.1 GCA_937936645.1 uncultured Algibacter sp. | reverse complement strand
TCTGTGAAGCGTAAGATTTAAATTATTTTTACAAAAAGCTATAAAAAAATATGCATATTATATTTTTTTTATATCTTTTGAGAAATAATTTAGTGTTGCCAACAATGAAAAACTGTTTATTTTTTTGTGCTTTCCTTTTTATGTATTCAATATCTGGATATGGGGAAGAAAATAAAAGACTTCCAGAAGTTTTAGACAGTATAAGCGTTAAAGCAAAAAAATATTACTTTGATTACGATATATTAGAATCTTTTAAATCGTATAATAGGTTAAAAAAACTTTCCGACTCCTTAAATAACCACTACGGTAAATCTATATCAAATTTATATTTAGGTAATATATATAAATTTATGGATCAGTTCGACGATGCTAAAGCATCGTACGAAACAGCAAAAACATCTGCCATACTTGCAAACGATTATTACCTTGTTGCTTCTACCAATCATTCTTTAGGTATTGTTTCTGAAAGGCAAGGCTATAAAGATGATGCTATAGATTATTTAGAAAAAGCTCTAGAGAGTGCTTTTAGTTTACAATTATCTAAAGATAAAAACTATACAAGGGAAGAGAAAACGATGCTAAGCTATAAGGTTTTAATTATGTTAGCAGATACCTATATGTCGGCAGGTTTATTAAAAAAATCAAAAAGAGTTTTAGAACGCTTAAATATTGTAGATGATAGGAATGTAGATGCATACCATAAAGGACATCTGTTTTCTTTAGTAGGTCGGTATTTTATGGCAGAAAATAAAATAGAAGAAGCCATTTTTCAATTTGAAGAAGGTAAGCGCATACTAGAAAATACCAATGTAAACGAGTTGAAGTTTAGAGACTTATTACTCTCTAAAATATGTAAACATTTATACGAAATTTATAATGCGAAAAAAGAACCGAAAAAGGCTTTTGTATACTTGCAACAATATAATAATTACAGCGATTCTTACTATAAAGCGGCAAACGGAAGGCGAGAAGCTGTAGGGCGTTCTAAGTTTTTTATAGAAAACTATAAAAATGAAATTCAGGTTGCTAACAACGAGAAATTATTTCAATTACAAATTGCTAAAAAGACAAAAAACATAAACTATATTATGAGTATAGCTATGTTTTTACTTGGTGCGTTATTGGTAACAATATATATAAACTACGTTTCCAAGAAAAAATTAGCTAATATTTTAAAGAAACGAAATAAAGAGTTAGAACTCGCTAGAAATAAAGCTTTAGAATCTAGTGAATCTAAATCTAGATTTATATCTAACGTTACTCATGAATTAAGAACACCCCTTTATGGGGTTGTGGGTATTACTTCGCTATTGCTAGAAGACAATAATTTAAATGTTGTAGATAGTAAACATTTAAAATCTTTAAAATATTCTGGAGACTATTTATTACGTTTGGTGAATAAAATATTAGAATTTTCTAAAATAGAATCTAATAAAATTGAGCTTAAAAAAATTAGGGTAGACCTTAAACAACTACTAGAAAATATTACAGGGTCTTTTGACTATAAATTAACAGAAAGCGATAATAAAATAGTTTTAAATTTAGACGAGAAAGCACCACGATATGTAAGTTGCGATAATATAAGACTTTCGCAAGTATTAATAAATTTAATAGGAAATAGTGTAAAGTTTACTAAAAGCGGATTTATATATTTAAATGTTATTGTTAAAAACATAACCGAAGAGAGTGTCGATTTACGATTTGAAGTTCAAGATACAGGAACGGGAATCCCTAAAGAGAAGTTTGATACTATATTTGAAGATTTCTCGCAATTAAGTAACGCTAGAGGTCAAGTAAATGGTACTGGATTAGGTCTTACTATTACAAAACGAATATTAGAACTTTTTAATAGTAAAATAGAAGTAGAAAGTGAGTTTGGTGTAGGTTCTAAATTTAGTTTTAATGTTAATTTTGAAATTAGCGATAAAGCCGATCATGATATTGAAGTTATAGAAAATGATCCTAAAGCTAAAGACGATTATAATATTCTAATTGTTGAAGACAATAAAATTAACCAAGTTATAACCAAGAATTTATTAAAAAATGCTAACTATTCATGCGAGGTTGTTGGCGATGGTAAAAAAGCTGTAGAGTCTGCTAAAAACACAAATTTCGATCTTATTTTAATGGACATGAATATGCCAATTATGGGAGGTTTAGAGTCTGCAAACATTATTAGAACCTTTGATAAAGGTATTCCTATACTAGCACTTACTGCCGCAGACATAGAGGATTATAATACTAACGAAAAGTATAGGGTTTTTGATGGGCTTATAACTAAACCCTTCGATAATTACGAGTTTTTTCAATTAATAGAGTATAATCTTCGAGAAAAACAGAGTCATTAAAGTTTTCTACTTACCGTTAAACCATCTCTAATAGGTAATAAGACAGACTCAATTCTTGGGTCTTCTTTTAATAAGGTGTTGTAATCTAACACAGCCTTTGTAGATTTGTCTTTAGGGGCTAGCGTTTCTACCACCTTACCATGCCACAGCACATTATCAGATATGATAATACCACCTGTATTAAGCTTATCAATAATTAAATGAAAATAATTCACATAATTAGGCTTGTCGGCATCAATAAAAACTAAATCGAATTGTTTATCTAACTCAGGTAAAATATCGATGGCACTACCTAAATGTTGGTGTATAGCGCTACCATAGATAGATTTGTTAAAATATTTACGTTGAAAATCTACCAATTCCTCATTAATATCTATGGTGTGTATTTCTCCTCCTTTTTGCATACCCTCGGCCAAGCATAAGGTGGCGTAACCTGTAAATGTACCTAACTCTAAAATTGTTTTAGGGTTTTTAAGCTTAGATATCATACTTAAAACACGCCCTTGGTAAGGGCCACTTAGCATAATAGGTTGTAGTATTTTTTGGTAGGTTTCTCTGGTTAGTTGCTGTAATAATTCAGGTTCATTTTCAGAGTGATTTACTACGTATTGGTCTAATGCTTCTGGTAAGAAATACATAATAATAAATTTTATATATTATTTTAAATGCGAAAATATTACTTTTTAAATTAAGATGCTTTAAACATGTCGCTTATTCGGGTAATATGCAGTTCGTCAGAAAAGCTTTTTTTATCCCATGCTATTACTGTTACTTTAACCTGTCATTAATATTTTGTGTGTATGAAACGTTTTTTAGTATTTCTACTTCTTATTTTTAGTATTGCTTATGTGTGTTTAAATAATCAAGTTAATAGATACAATAAGTTTTTTAATTTTCCTGACCTAGAAAAAAACACACATTGGGAATTTGTTAAAGAGCGTGTTTTTAATGGACATAGCCAACGTGTTTTTAAATACAAAGGCCCTATTTTAATAAGACTAAATGGTGCGAATTTTAAAGATAGTTTAGCTGTAAACGACGTTTTAATAGAATTAAAAAAAACAATACCAAGTACCACTACCATTGCCTATTTTGATGATTTTATAGGCAACGATATAAACGGTTTACCAAACAAGGATAAAAAACTTAAGGAAGTAAAAGGGTATCGCTATTCCGATTTAAGAAAATATGCGATACAGTTAAATTTTAAACATCTTAGTAAAAATCATTGGGTTAGTACTTTAGATGATAAAACTTTTTTTTCTGACTTTAAAGATTCTAGAATTTACAAGGAAACCACACATAATCTTGGGCAAGGAAACAAAACTATAGGTGGTTTAACGTACGCCTTTCATGATTTTAGGTTTAACCCAAGTCAATCCATAAAACAGCGTAAAGACGTGCTAATGGTTCACCTTGTTAGGGCCTTAGCTTGTGCAAGTTATTTTAATATTAAAAGAAGAAAAAATGTAAATAATAAAAGCGCGATACTTAATAGTAAAAAAATAAGCTACACCAACACTACATTTACAGATTTAGATAAGTTTTTATTACAAAAACTATACACGCCTACATGTAAAGAAGAATTTAAAGCATACATGTACAAAACATACCCTTGGAACTACGCAAGCAACTATATAAACAAATACAAAACAAGTAATGTTGCAATATGGTTATCGGCACTATTGGTTATTATTTTGTTTTTATTAGTTTTTGGGGTGTTCTATAAAAAACAATATAAGCACCGATGGTTAGGTTATGTTGTGCCTTTATTGGTGCTTTTTATTGGTGTGTTGCATGTGGTATTTATGTATCAGTACATTATTTTGCACATGCATTTATTAACATTAAAAATGTATTTAATTTTTATAGGTGTCATCTTATTGGTAGTAATCCCTATCTCATTAATTTTACTGTTTGTAGATCATTATATTTCTAAAGGCAACCTAAGTGTTACATTACAAATAGTTATTAAAATGGCACTCAATTTTGTGGCCTTTTTAGTGCCAATGGTTATTTTTTTATTTTTAAATAAAAGTTTTCATAATTGGTTTTTTAAAATAAACACGTATTTAATACTTGTTGTTGTTTTAACAATTTTTAGAGGTGTTATTTTATATTTAGATGTATTGTCTCAAAATTTAATAAAGAGAAAAGACATGGAGTTAATAAAGTTAAAAGCTTTAAAGGCCGATGCAGAAGTTAAATTGTTACAATCGCAAATTAATCCTCATTTTCTATATAACGCCTTAAATTCTATTGCAAGTTTAGCGTCTAAAGACGCTGTTAAAACAGAAAAAATGGCCTTGTCTCTATCCGATTTTTTTAAATATAGTATTAATAGAGAGGGTAAAAAATATAGTACTATTAAAGATGAGGTTGCTATGGTTACAAATTATTTAGAAGTAGAGAAAATTCGGTTTGGCAATCGTCTTAAATACAATATTTACGTCGATATGGGTATTCATCAAAAAGAAATCCCCATGTTTCTTATTCAACCTTTAGTAGAGAATGCCGTAAAACATGGAACCTCTAAAGTAGAACATCATGGAGCGATAACACTAACCATAAAGCAAGTAAAAAATCATTTAAAAATTTTAGTTCAAGATAATGGTCCAGATTTTTTAGACGATCTTGTAAGTGGGCACGGCTTACAGTCGGTTTACGATTTACTAGACTTAACCTACGGTAAAAATGCATATATGAACATAGAAAATAAACCTAAAAAACAAATAAGTATTACTATTAAAAACTGGGGGCAGCATGTATAAACCATACAGAACATTAATAATAGACGACGAGCTTTTAGCACGAGAACGTATAGAGGGAATGCTATTAAATTTTCCAGACGATATAAAGGTTATTGGGCAATGTGTAAACGGAAAACAAGCACTAGTAGCTATTAACGAGTTAAAACCAGACCTTATTTTTTTAGATATAGAAATGCCTTTATTAACAGGTTTTCAGCTTATAAATAAATTAGAACATGTACCTCTCATTGTATTTTGTACAGCATACGATAATTATGCCTTAAAAGCATTTGAAACTAACAGTGTAGATTATTTAGTTAAACCCCTGCAGTTAGAACGTTTACATACGACAATAAAAAAACTAAGACGTTTTAATAATACCAATGCCGCACAAAATATTTTAGAAGCCGTTAAAAGCCTTACTCAAAACACAGAAGCCAAAGCAAAAACATCGATAACGGTAAAAACAGGCGACCGATTAATATTTATTAAGTTAGAAGACATTTTTTATTTTGAAGCCTCAAGTAAGTGTGTAACCATTTTTGCAAAAAAGAATCATTACATTACAGATAGATCTTTAGTTAAATTAGAACACCAGTTACCTAGCTATTTTTTAAGAG
>CALHCQ010000090.1 GCA_937936645.1 uncultured Algibacter sp. | reverse complement strand
TTTATAAATTATCTAACGAAGGTTTTAATTTATACACCGCAGAAGAAGAAAGTGTCGCAGGGGGCTTCGAGCATTCTGGTAACTTTGCCTTAATAGATAAAAAGGGTTTTATACGTTCTAGAGTCGATGCTTACGGCAATCCTATTATATACTATAGAGGCATAGTTTCTCAAGAAGAAAAAGTAGACGAAGATGGCGTACAAGAAGAGATTTCTAATTTAAAAGAAGATATTTTAAAATTACTAAACGAGTAGGATATTATATTTTTAAATTGACTAATACATGTTTTATGACCAACAATAACCAACCATTAAACGACAAAAAGTACAACAAATTAATAGTTGCATTATCTATTATTATTCCTGTAGTTGTTGCTATTCTTTTTGGTGTAAAAAAAATAGATTTAAAATTACCTGTTTTTTTACCTCCTATTTATGCCGGTATTAATGCTGTTACAGCCTTAGTTTTAGTACTTGCTGTAATACAAATAAAAAAAGGTAACAGAAATGCCCATGAGCTTTTAATGAAGGTGGCCATTGCCTTGTCTGCATTATTTTTAGTTTTATATGTACTGTATCATATGACTAGCGACTCTACAAGTTTTAAAGGCGAAGGTATTACAAGAATTGTGTATTTCTTCATATTAATTAGCCACATATTATTATCAATTGCTGTTATTCCATTTGTGCTTATTACATATGTAAGAGGCATAACCAATAACATACAAAGGCATAAAAAAATTGCTAAAATTACATTCCCATTATGGCTTTATGTAGCGGTTAGTGGCGTAGTTGTTTATTTTATGATAGCACCATATTATAGCGTTTAAAAGTAACTAGAGTTGTTTATTATGATACGAAAAGCCATTCTATTAACAGTAATATTCTTTTTTACAAACAATATGTTGTTTGCACAATGTGCTATGTGTCGTGCTGTACTAGAAAGCGAGCAAGGGCAAACTACTGCTGTTGGTATTAATAACGGAATAGTATATCTTATGGCTATACCTTATATTCTTGTTGCAGGGGCGGGATATTTGGTTTATAGAAATTTTTTCAGACAAAAAAACAACTGATTTTTTATATCAAAAGACTAACTTCATGCAAATAAAACAAATATTCATTTTGTTCTTTATTATAATATGTAACCTAGCCTATGCACAAAAAGGTAAAGCCATACTTATTTTAAAAGATAGTACAAAGATTGTTGGAACAGGAGAGATAAGTGGAATTTCTAATACTGGTGCTGCTATATTTTACAATGATACATTAAAGTTTAAAACATATAAATCTAAAGAAATAATAGGTATTGATATTCTAGAAAACAATTATTTTAGAAGATTTCGATACAAGCGAACTGATAAATATGGGAAGAAAAAACGCTTTCCAGAACTCCTAGAAGTTGTATTGATAGACAGCTTAAGTTTGTATGTTAGGATTTACGATCCTGGAGCTTTATCAAGTTTGTCTGGACATAGTGTTGTTACAGAAGATACGCCAAATATTACAATTGAGGATTATGTAGATGAGATAGAAAAGGATGTTGACATACTAAAATTTCATAATACAATTAATGTTTATGGCGAAATTAATTTTCCTAGATACAGTTATTACGTTGGCAAAGGAAACGGTGAGGCTGTAGATCATCTTTACACAAAAGGATTGCCTTTTGCTAAAAAATTTAAAAACTCTATGAAGAGTTATTTTAAAGACTGTCCAGAATTAATAGAAAAAGTTGAGAATAAAGATTTTAAAAGTAATGCTATTCGAGAAATAATTGAATTCTATAATCATAATTGTTTTCAAAAATAATTTAATTAAAGTAATAAGGGATAGATTGTAAAATGGTTGGTAAAAGTCATGAGGCACATTACATTAAAAGTCCATTAGGTTCATAACATTTTGTTAATTTAGTGTCATAATCAATAAACTACTATTGTAAGACCATTAAAACACTTATATTTATTAGTAGATTGTACTACTAAATAATATTTTAAAAAATGTTACAAATAAAAGACCTTCATAAATCGTATGCCATTGGCGACTCTAGTTTACATGTTTTAAAAGGTGTTAATTTAGCTGTTAATACAGGAGAGATGGTTGCTATTATGGGATCTTCAGGTTCTGGTAAATCTACGTTATTAAATATTATTGGCATGTTAGACGAGGCCGATTCTGGATCTTATGTTTTAGATGGGTTGGCCATAGAAAATTTAACAGAAAAGAAGGCCGCTGTTTATAGAAATAAATTTTTAGGGTTTATTTTCCAATCTTTCAATCTTATTAATTACAAAAATGCAATAGAAAATGTTGCATTACCCTTGTACTACCAAGGAGTAAAGCGAAAAGAGCGCTTAGAGTTAGCAAAATTTCATTTAAAAAAAGTAGGCCTAGAAAAATGGTCTGAGCATTTGCCTAAAGAACTGTCTGGAGGGCAAAAACAACGTGTCGCTATAGCAAGAGCCTTGGCTGCTAATCCTAAGTTATTATTAGCCGACGAGCCTACAGGAGCTTTAGATACTAAAACATCTCATGAAATAATGGATTTTATTCAGCATTTAAACGATGAGGGTAAAACCATTTTAATGGTAACACATGAAGAGGATATTGCCAGCATGTGTAAGCGTATCATCCGTTTGCGTGACGGTGTTATTATAGAAGATAAAGAAGTAAAACAAGTAAGAGCCTCTCAATATGTTTGATTTTGGCCTTTGGAGAGAAATTTTTCAAAGTATTAATAAAAACAGAACACGAAGTTTACTTTCTGGATTTACTGTAGCATTTGCCATTTTATTGTTTGTTTTTTTATTTGGTATGGGTAATGGTTTAAACAATACATTTACCGAGGGTTTTGTAGACGATGCCAACAATTCTATTTTTATAAGAAGCAGTAAAACCACCAAGGCGTACAAAGGTTTACAAGCAGGACGCAGAATTCAATTTAAGAATAAAGATTTTGTGTTTTTAAAAAATAAATTTAAAGACAAAATAGAGTATATCACTGCTAGAATAACAAAAAACGTAGCAGTTTCATACTACAATCAGCAAGGTAATTATACTTATCGCGCTGTGCATCCAGACCATCAGTTTATAGAAAAGACACTAATAAATAAAGGGCGTTACATTAATAAAAGCGATGTAAAAAATAAAACTAAAGTAGCTGTTATAGGCCGTTTAGTAGCAGACGATTTATTCTTAGATAATAATATCATAGGAAATTATATTAATATAAACGGCATACCTTATAAAGTTGTAGGTGTTTTTTTTGATGCAGGCGGCGATAATGAAGAACGTGTTATTTATACTCCCATAAGTACAGCGCAAATGATTTATGGTAATAACACCAAAATAGATCAAATAAATTTAACTTATAGTAAAAAGTTAAAAGCAAATCAGGCTATTGCTTTTGGTACAAAAATAGAAAAAGCATTAAAAAAACGATTTAAAATAGCGCCCACCGATAGGCGAGGTATTTATGTTAGAAATTTTGCTAAAGGTCTTAGACGCATAAATTTAATGAACACCGTTATTAATTTTGTAATTCTTTTTATAGGCTTTGGGACCTTAATGGCAGGTATCGTAGGTGTAAGTAATATTATGATTTTTACAGTAAAAGAAAGAACTAAAGAAATAGGCGTAAGAAAAGCACTTGGCGCTCCACCTAGTTTTATTGTAAAAATGATTTTATTAGAATCTGTATTGGTTACAACCATTGCAGGTTATGTAGGTCTAGTGTTAGGTTCTGGTATATTAAAGTTAATAGGTAAAAGTCTAGAAAAATATTTTATAAAAAACCCAAGTGTTAGTTTTAACGTAATAATATTTGCCACTTTTGTACTTATTGTTGCAGGTGCTATAGCAGGTTATTTTCCAGCTAAAAAAGCATCAAAAATAAAACCCATAGTAGCGTTACGAGATGAATAGTATTCGGTTTTTATTCTCTAAAGATACCTGGCAAGAGGTTTACGATAGTCTAAGCAAAAATAGACTACGTACCATACTAACCATGATTGGGGTTTGGTGGGGTATACTTATGCTAATAGCTTTACTTGGGGCTTCTCGAGGTTTAGAGAATTCTTTTAACCGGTTGTTTGGAGATTTTGCAACCAACAGCGTATTTGTGTGGCCTAGAAAAACAAGTAAACCTTTTTTAGGGTTTCAAAAAGGCAGACCGGTAAGTCTTACTCTAGACGATATAACAAATATTAAAGAGCATATAAACGGCGTGCGCTTTGCAATACCAAGAAACAGTAAACAAGCTTTAGTTAAACGAGGGTTCGAGTCTGGTACCTATGCCATATTTGGCGATTACCCAATTTACGACCAAGCTAAAAAGCGTAAAATTATTAAGGGTAGATTTATTAACCCTATAGATATACAACACAATAGAAAGGTTGTTGTTATATCAAAATACATCTATAAACAATTATTTCAAGATAAAAAAACGCCTGTAGGGCAATATGTTTCTATAGATGATATTAGTTATAAAATAGTTGGTTTATTCGAAACCGACGACCCCGAGCGTGGACCATCATCAGATATTCATATTCCATTTACCACATTTCAGCAAGTCTATAATCAAAAAAACAAAATTGGTTATTTAATGATTACAGGGTTTAAAAATTACGATATTAAAAAGATAGAAAGTGATGCTATTATTATGCTTAGAGCCTTAAAAAAAGTTCATCCAAAAGATAAACGTGCTTTTGGAAGCTTTAATTTAGGTGCCATTTTCGAGAAGTTTACAGGCTTTTTAACAGGCATGCAATTTTTAACCTGGATCGTGGGGATAGCAACCTTAATAGCTGGTGTTTTTGCTATAGGTAACATATTGTTAATTACTGTAAAAGAACGCACAAAAGAGATAGGCGTGCGCAGAGCGCTTGGTGCAGCTCCTTTCGAAATAAAAAGGCAAATAATTATAGAGGCTGTTTTTATAACCCTCTTATCTGGAATATTAGGTATTGTTTCTGGTGGGCTTATACTTATAATTATAGATTATTTTGTGGGGCAAGGCGACGATGCTATTTTAGTAAATGCATCTGTATCATTATCCGTTGTTTTTGTATCCTTAATTATATTGGTTGTTTTAGGATCGTTAATAGGGCTAATACCAGCATTTAAAGCTGTAAGTATAAAACCCATAGAAGCTTTAAGAGAAGAATAAATAAAAAGTAAATATAGATGAAAAAATCAATAAAAATTATCTTAGCAATTCTTATAATCGCTTTGCTTGTTATAGTTTTAATGTACTTTAAAACATCAAACTCCAAAGAGGTTGTAGATTACGAAGTAGAAAAACCTTTTTACACGTCTATAAACACAAAAGCAGTTGCTACAGGTAAATTAAATCCTGAAGAGGAAATAGAGTTAAAACCTCAAATATCGGGTATAGTAGATAAAATTGTAGTCGAGGAAGGCGACGTTGTTAAAAAAGGCGATTTAATAGCTGTTATTCGTGTAGTACCTAACGAGCAAAGTTTGGTAAGTGCTCGAAGTAGAATAGCATCATCAAAATTAACATTTAACAATAATAAAGTACAGTATGACAGAGATCAAGCTTTGTTTAACAAAGGTGTTATATCTAAACAGGCCTTCGAGCGTACCGAGTTAACATACAAACAGTCTCAAGAAACACTACAACAGGCCAAAAACGATTATCAAATTATTAAGCAAGGTTCTATTTCTAGAGGGAGCACTGCAAATACTAATATTATAGCACAAATACCAGGTACTATTTTAGAAATACCCGTTCGCGAAGGCGACCAAGTTATACAAAGTAATAATTTCAATGCAGGAACAACCATTGCTACCATTGCCGATATGAGCTTAATGATTTTTGAGGGTAATGTAGACGAAGCCGAAGTTGGTAAATTAAAAGAAGGCCGAGATATAAAAGTAGTTCTAGGTGCTGTAAAAGACAAAACATTTCCTGCCAAATTAAATTTTATAGCCCCTAAGGGTAAAGAAGTTAATGGGGCCGTGCAATTTACAATAAAAGCTACGGTTACCGTAGACTCTACAGTGCAAATTAGAGCAGGTTATAGCGCGAATGCAGAGATGGATTTAGAGGCTAAAGACAGTGTTTTATGTGTTAAAGAAGCTTTGTTACAATTTAATAGAAGTAATGATAAACCCTTTGTAGAAATTTTAACAGGAAACAATAAATTTAAAAAGCGAAACGTAAAACTAGGAATTTCCGATGGTATTAATGTAGAAATATTAAAAGGGGTAAGTAAAGATGACAAAATAAAAGTTTGGAATAAGATTTATGATGAAAAGGATGATAAAAAATAAAAATATATTATGAAACATATTTTAATATTTAGTCTTGTTTTCTCTTTTTGTAATACGTACGCTCAAAATAAAAAATGGAGTTTAAAAGACTGTGTAAATCATGCACTACAAAATAATATAAGCGTTAAACAAAGCACGAACTCATTATTAATAAACGAGCAGGATGTTTTGCAAGCCAAAGGACAATTTTTACCAGCGATAAATGCAAGTTTAGGACAAAGACTTAGCATAGGCTCCGGTTTCGACCCTGTTACAAACCAGCGAATAAATAACCAAACCACACATTCTTTCAATTATAATATTGGTGTGAATCAAACTATTTTTAATGGCTTTAGAACATTAAATCTTTACAAGCAATCGTTATTAAATTTAGAGACAAGTAAATTAGAATTAAACAGAATAAAAGATGATATAGCTTTAAATGTTGTTAACGCATACTTAAATGTTTTGTTTAATAAAGAACGGTTAGAAATGGCTTCTAATCAATATCTTTTTTCTAAAAAACAATTAGATCAAATAACAAGTCTTGTAGAAGCGGGTGTGCAGCCCAAAGTTAATATTTACGACGCCCAAGCTACTTTAAGTAACGATGCTCAAAATGTTACTTTGGCTAATAATAATTACAATTTGTCTCTTTTGTCGTTGTCGCAGTTGCTTCAAATAAAAGATAACAATTTTGAGATAGAAATATTACAGGTCGACACGCCCAGTAAAGCACTACTTTATAATGCTGTAGACCCTATATTAAATTATGCTTTAGAGCATAGAAATGAAATAAAAATAGCAGAAAAAAATATAGAAAATGCAGCGTTAAATGTCGATGTGTCTAAATCTGGCTATTACCCCACTGTAACTGCTGGTTATGGTTTTGGTTCGGTTTGGAGTGAGTCTAAAAACGATTTTATCAGGCAAGCTTTTTTTAGAGAGTTAGATTTAAATAAAGGACATAATTTTAATTTAAATGTAAATATTCCTATTTTTTCTAGGTATCAAAATAAAACCTCCGTTGCACGCGCTAAAATAAGAGTAACAAATAGCGCATTAAATTTACAACAAGCAAAATTAAATTTAGAGTCTAATATTCAATTAGCCTTTGCAGATGCTCAAGCGGCTTTTAAAACCTATCAAGGTGCAAAAAAAACGCTAGAAGCTCAAGAGCTGTCTTTTAAAAATGCTCAAGAACGTTACCAATTAGGTGCTATTAATACATTTGATTTAGACCAATCTAGAGTGCGTTTTGTAAATGCCCAGTCGGCTTTAATTAATGCGAAATACGATTTTGTATTCAAAACAAAAATTTTAGACTTTTATATAGGCAAACCCCTAACGCGATAATGGGAGCATTAAAAATTTTATTTAAAATAAGGTTAAAGGATATTAAAATTCTAGATGATAATATGCAAACAAAATGATAATTTTGCAATTATAAATTAAGTTTAAAATGAGTACACTAATACTTAGCATAGAAACAACTACAACAAATTGTTCTGTTGCGCTTTCGCGGGATGGAGAAACTATCGTTTTAAAAGAAGATTATAGTGGGAGTTATTCTCATGCCGAACGTTTACATGTATATATAGACGAGGTTTTAAAAGAAGCACAAATAACCCCTGCATCATTGACCGCCATTGCTGTAAGTAAAGGGCCTGGTTCTTATACCGGGTTACGTATTGGAGTATCTGCAGCAAAAGGACTTTGCTATGCTTTAAACATACCATTAATTGCTATAGCAACACTAGATGCTTTGGCACACCAAGTAAAAATAAATGAAGGTGTTATTGTATCTATGTTGGATGCACGCCGTTTAGAGGTATACTCTGCCATATATAATTTTAAACACGAGCAAATAAGAGCTACACAAGCTCAAATACTAGATGAGCAAGCATTTAAAGATTACCTAGAAAAGGCTAACGTGTATTTTGTGGGTAATGGTGTCGAGAAAACAAAAGGATTAATTACGCATCCCAACGCTATTTTTGTAGAGAATAAATTGCCATCTGCAGAGCAAATGGGTATATTGGCTTACCATAAGTATAAGCATAATGAGGTAGAAGATGTTGCTTATTTCGAGCCGTATTATTTAAAAGATTTTGTCGCTTTAAAGCCTAAAAAGAAATAAAAAAAAGCCTAACAATTAAGTGTTAGGCTTTTTTTTATTACATGATAATTAAGTTATGCATTTTTTTGAATTTCTACAGCGTGTGGATAAGGTATTTCTATACCAGCAGCATCTAGGGCTTCTTTTACATTTTCGGTAATACCAAAGTAAACATCCCAATAATCATCGGCAGTACTCCATGGCCTTACAGCAAAATTAATAGAACTATCTGCTAGTTCCGATACATTTACAGTTGGGGCAGGGTTTTGTAATACCTTAGGGTGCGATGTTAATACATTCATTAACACTTCTTTTGTTTTTTTAATATCAGAATCGTAACCAACACCAAACGTTAAGTCTACACGACGTGTTCCCTCGGTAGAATAGTTTATAACATTTCCATTAGATAAAGTTCCGTTAGGTATAATAATTTCTCTATTGGTTAAACCTGTTAATTTAGTTGTGAAAATTTCTATTTCTTTTACAACACCTAATTCACCTTGTGCTTCAATTAAATCTCCAATTTTAAAAGGTTTAAATATCATAATTAAAACGCCACCGGCAAAGTTTCCTAAAGATCCTTGGAGTGCCATGCCTATAGCTAAACTGGCTGCTGCTAATATAGCTGCAAACGATGTTGTTTCTATACCAACGGTGCCAAGTATAGAAATGATTAAAATAATTTTTAATGCCCAACCTGCTAAGTTTATTAAAAACTTCTTTAAGCTCTCGTCATACCCACGTTTCGACATTAATTTTTCTACAGATTTGATAAGTTTTTTTATAATCCAAGAACCAATAATCCATATAAGTATGGCGGCTATAACTTTAGGTCCAAAATCAACAATTAGGTCGTAGCCTTTTTCAATCCATTTTTGAGGGTTAATACTTTCTGTGTCCATAAATATTTGTTTTTAAAATTTAATATGATGTTAAAAATAACTCTTTTAGTTCTTGTTAAAAATTGTTTGGTTTTGTTTACAGTACTTAGACACTGTTTTTAGTGTTAAAGTCACTTTGTTTTTGTTGTTTTAAAATGTAAAAAAGCGCTCTTATATTTAAGAACGCTTTTTTTTGTTTTGTATGTGTAAACTTGTTTTATTTTACTTCAAAAGTAATTTTTAGGTTTACTCTAAAATCGGTTACTTCGCCATCTGTTACACTAGCACTTTGATCTTGAACATAAACCGAGCGTATATTTTTTACGCTTTTTGATGCATGCTTTACAGCTTTTTTAGTAGCGTCTTCCCAACTTTTTTCTGAATTCGATAAAACTTCGATTACTTTTAATACTGCCATTTTTTATGTTTTAAATTAATAAATTGTAATACATTTTCTATAAAAGTATGTAATTTTTATTTAAAACGCAAAAACATAGCGCTTAATCTTGTTTTTTGTAAAGTGGAATTATCCGTTTATGGCTTCTACAGTTTCTACTTTACCCTTCATCATTTCTTTAAGCATATTTTCTATACCGCTTTTTAAAGTGTATGTAGAAGAAGGACAACCACTACAAGCTCCCTGAAGCAATACGCTTACATTTTTAGTGTTAGCATCGTAAGATATAAACTGAATATTACCACCATCGCTTGCAACGGCAGGTTTTACATACTCTTCTAAGATGTTTACAATTTCTTTAGATGTGTCGTCGAGTTTTTCATAACGATCATCAAGCTGTTTTGTTGAGGTTTGTTGTGTTTTGCTAGCTTCTAGAGATACAATTTCCTTTCCAGATTCTATGTAGTTTTTTATAAAAGTTCTAAGCTCTATGGTAATGTCATCCCATTCTGCGATATCGTACTTTGTTATAGAAACATAATTTTGATCAAAAAACACACTTTTAACAAAAGGAAAGTGAAACAGTTCTGTTGCCATAGGAGATGTTTTGGCTTCATCTATGGATGTAAATTCAAATAAAGAAGTTACAATTTTTTTATTGGCAACAAATTTTATAACCGATGGGTTTGGTGTACTTTCTGCATAAACAGTTACGGCTACTTTTTTCGTTTCGGTAGCTGTTTCTGTAATTACTATGCCATCATTGTTTAAGTAGTTAACAATTTGTGTTGCTACCTCGTCTTGTACGTCTTTCCAGTCTACAATGTCATAACGTTCTACAGCTATAAAATTACTAGATATATATACTTTTTTTACGAAAGGTAAATAGAAAAGTTGTTGAGCAATAGGAGACGATTTAGCCTCGTCTATATTGTTAAATTCAAAACTTTGATGTTGGGTAATAAATTGATTTAACTCGAATTTTATTATGGCTGAGTTAGAAGTCTCTTGTATTGAAACGGTAAAAGTGCTCATTTTAACTTTTTTTAACAAAAATACTAAAAGAAAACAATAGATATCCATATATTTGGTTATTGTTCTATACGCTACTATAAAATATTGTTTTTTTGTTGCGTGTAAAAAAACATCATATTTATAAATAATATTATGAATCTCAAATCGACACTACTTGCACTAACAGTTTCTATGTTTAGTTACTTTGTTAATTCACAAGAAGGACTTCCTGTTTATACAGATTACCTAACAGATAATTATTATTTACTTCACCCGTCCATGGCTGGTGCTGCGAACTGTGCCAAAGTAAGGTTAACAGGTAGACAGCAATGGTTTGGTAACGAGGATGCGCCTAAATTACTAACATTAAGTGTTAATAGTAGGATTGGAGATTCTCAGTCGGCAGTAGGAGGAATAGCTTACACAGATAAAAATGGTTTTCATTCACAAAATGGAGCTTATGCTACTTATGCACACCATATTCTTTTTTCTAGAAACCCTGTAGATTTAAATATGCTATCGTTTGGTTTAAATGTTGGTTTTATTCAGTACATATTAGACGAGTCTAGTTTTCTTCTTGATGGGCCAGATCCTATTATAAAGGGCAATGTACAAAGCTCAACGAATTTGAATGTAGACTTTGGGATGTCTTATCATTTTCTAGATTATTACGCACATGCTACAGTGAAAAATTTAATTAAAAACGATGGAATTAATAATGAAATTCAAGTTACAGATAACCTAAGGCGTTTTTTATTCTCTGTAGGAGGTATTTTTAGTAAATATGGAAGTAGTTTAAGTTTCGAGCCATCTGTGTTATATTCATACAGAGATGGTACTAAAGAATCTCAAGTAGATGTTAATATTAAGGCTTACAAAAAAATGGATTTTGGTAAACTTTGGGGTGGGCTATCTTACAGACAAAGTATAGATGGTATTAACGGTCAAAACTTAACGAATATAACGCCTATTTTAGGTGTAGATTATGATACTTTTGTTTTTGCATACAATTATACACAACAAACAAATAGTTTAGTTTTTACAAATGGAGGTTTTCACCAAATTACTTTAGGGTATAATTTTAATTGTAGAAAAGAAAAATACGCTTGTAATTGCCCTGCAGTGAATTAAGTAGGTTAAAGTCAAACTTAAGGTGTTTATTTAATTAAGAGCAATAAAAAAGCCTAAAACATAATTTATGTTTTAGGCTTTTTTATTGCTCTTAATTTGTATTTTAATATCTGTAATGCTCTGGTTTATATGGCCCATCTACAGTTACACCAATATAGCTAGCTTGATCGTCGCGAAGCTCTGTAAGCTCGACACCAATTTTTTCTAGGTGTAGTTTTGCTACTTTCTCATCTAAGACTTTAGGTAACATGTATACTTCGTTTTTATAAGCAGAAGCATTTGTCCAAAGTTCTATTTGTGCTAAAGTTTGGTTAGTAAACGAGTTACTCATTACAAAACTAGGGTGTCCTGTTGCACAACCTAAGTTTACTAAACGACCTTCGGCAAGAATAATTACGTCTTTACCGTTAATGGTGTACTTGTCTACTTGTGGCTTAATTGTATTTTTTGTGTTGCCGTGGTTTTCATTTAACCATGCCATATCGATTTCATTATCAAAGTGACCAATGTTACAAACAATAGCTTTGTCTTTTAAAGCTTCAAAATGTCTTGCTTGTATAATGTCTTTGTTTCCTGTTGTTGTAATAACAATATCAGAGTTAGATATTACAGTTTCTAATCTTTTAACCTCAAAACCATCCATTGCAGCTTGTAGTGCGCAAATAGGATCTATTTCTGTTACAGTAACTATACTTCCTGCACCTTTAAAAGATGCAGCAGTACCTTTACCAACATCGCCATAACCACAAACAGTAACACGTTTACCAGCTAACATAATATCGGTAGCACGACGAATTGCATCTACTGCAGATTCTTTACAACCGTATTTGTTATCGAATTTCGATTTGGTTACCGAGTCGTTTACATTAATGGCAGGCATAGTTAATGTTCCATTTTTTACACGTTCGTAAAGTCTGTGAACTCCTGTTGTTGTTTCTTCAGATAGACCATTAATTCCCGCAGCAAGCTCTGGGTAACGATCTAAAACCATATTCGTTAAATCGCCTCCATCATCAAGAATCATGTTTAAAGGCTGTCTGTCTTCTCCAAAAAATAAAGTTTGCTCTATACACCAATCAAACTCTTCTTCTGTCATGTCTTTCCAAGCATAAACAGCTGTTCCTGCAGCGGCAATAGCAGCGGCAGCTTGATCTTGAGTAGAGAATATATTACAAGAACTCCAAGTTACTTCGGCACCTAATGCTTGTAATGTTTCGATTAATACAGCGGTTTGTATTGTCATGTGTAAACACCCAGCAATACGCGCTCCTTTTAAAGGTTGTGAGTCTTTATATTCTTCACGTAAACTCATTAAACCAGGCATTTCAGCTTCAGCTAGTTCAATTTCTTTTCTTCCCCAGTCTGCTAGAGAAATGTCCTTTACTTTATTAGCAACGAAAGGAATTTTTTTTGTGCTCATATTAATAATGTATTTTTCTTAAATTTATAAAAACAAAACCCGCTTGGCAATAGGATTAAAAATAGTTAAATTCGCTAACCATAAACGATCGGTTTACCTAGCTTTTGCAAAGATAATCAATAACTTTTACAATATTTAATGCCGCTTTATAAAACCATTAATCCAAATTCACAAACTGTTGTTAAAATTTGGAAAATAGAAGAGAGCTACACTAGTTTACTAACCCCATTAACTTTAAAACCAGAAAGTCTAGAACGCGTTTTAGGTATGAAGAGTGAACTACATCAGCGTGGTTTTTTAAGTGTTAGACACTTGTTAATGCTTTTAGGTTATACCGATTTTGATTTGTTTTACGATAAAAATGGTAAACCCCATTTAAAAGATGGGAAACAAATTTCTATAACGCATTCTTTCGAGTATGCTGCTGTAATTATAAGCGATCTTAAAATCGGTATTGATATTGAAAAACAACGCGATAAAATAGCGGTTATAGCTCATAAATTTATTGATTACGAATTTCAATATTTAAACAAAACAGCTTTAGATTACAGGAGAAAACTTACTGTAATATGGTGTGCGAAAGAATCTTTGTATAAGTTGTTTGCAACACCAGGTGTAAGTTTTAAAAACTATTTTTTAGTAATTCCTTTCGAGATTAAAGATACACAAACTGTTGCTTGGATAGATTATAACAATACACCTTTGCGTTATGATGTTTATTTCGTTGAATTTGATGGCTTTACCTGTGCTTACGCCATTGCTTAAGTAGGGTAATACTTAATAGAATAGTTTAAACTATTTGTTTTCTAGTAGATTATTGTATATTTAAATTCTAAAATTTATTTAATTAAGCTAAAACCTATTGATTTTATCAGCAGAAATAAATTTCATAAAATTAGTACGTAGTTATAGAAAATACTCTGTTTTTACGTCTAAAAACAAGGTTTCTTTAGTTTTTTAATAAAGATATAATACATAAAACAAGTGAGTTTTTCTAATATAGATATTGCCCAAATACAGAGTAAAGGAATTCGTTTAGAGCAAGTTAAAGATCAAGTACAGCGATTGCAAGAAGGCATGTCTTTTGCCAACATCATTGAAGCTGGAGGAATAGAAAATGGAATAGAGCGTTTTTCTACTAAAGACATAGAACGTTTTATTAAGCTTTTCGAAACTAAAAGCGATAACTTATCACTTTTAAAATTTGTACCTGCATCTGGTGCAGCGACACGTATGTTTAAGTTTTTGTTTGCTTTTTTAAGCGAGTATAATTTTTTAAATCAAGATATAACAGCATATGCTACGGGTAAAGGAAATGATCTATTACTTTCTTTTATAGAAAACATTAAAGCTTTTCCATTCTATAATTTGGTTATTAAGGATATAGAAGATCGTGGTATAGATTATAATAATTTAACAAAAGGAGCACAATGTGTAACTTTTGTAGAAACTATGCTTGATACACGTAAATTTAATTATGCAGCTCAACCTAAAGGCCTGTTGCCTTTTCATCAATACGATGGTAGAGTGGTTACTGCTTTTCAAGAACATTTATACGAGGCTAGTTTGTACGCATCGTCTCAAGGTGTTGCTAATTTACATTTTACAGTTTCTAAAAATCATCATGACAATTTTAAAAAGGTTTTAAATTCATTAAAAATGGAATTAGAAAAAGAGTTGTCGGTAACCTTTAATGTTTCGTTTTCATATCAAAAAGAAGAAACAGAAACGTTAGCTTTAAAAACAGATAATACAATTTTTAGAAACGATGATAACTCTATTTTATTTAGGCCTGCGGGACATGGTGCTTTAATAGAAAATTTAAACGACCTAGACTACGATTTTATTTTTATAAAAAATATAGATAACATAACAACGGCACATCAAAATATAGAATTATCGAACTATAAAAAGCTTTTAGCAGGAGCCTTACTAGAAGTTCAAGAGCTTGTTTTTAAATATTTAAATAAAATTGATAACGGCCAACTAAGCGCCAATGATTTTAGCACTATAGCAAACTTTTTAGTAACGCGTTTAAATGTTCGTTTAGATTTAAACTTTGAAGCATATACTAACCAAGAGAAAAAAGAATACTTAAAAAACAAGTTAAATAAGCCTTTGCGTGCTTGCGGAATAGTAAAAAATGTTGGCGAACCAGGAGGAGGCCCTTTTTGGGTTAAAGCCGAAAATGGAGACATATCGTTACAAATTATAGAATTTGCGCAAATAGATTTTAATAATGATAGGCAAAAAGAAATAGCTTCTAAAGCAACACATTTTAGTCCTACAGATTTGGTGTGTGCTGTAAAAAATTACAAAGGAGAAAAATTTAATTTATTAGATTATGTAGATCCCGAAGCAGCTTTTATTACCATGAAAACACAAAATGGTCAAGATATAAAAGCGCTAGAGTTACCTGGGTTATGGAATGGTAGTATGGCATAT
>CALHCQ010000089.1 GCA_937936645.1 uncultured Algibacter sp. | reverse complement strand
GTTAAACCTGTTTTTTGATTGGAGTATATAGAATCGGCTTTACCACTTAAATCTGTTTTGTATATTTTAGCATTATTGTAAGCTCTAGCAACACGATTATCTGGTTTTCCTGTAACCATTATTCTATCGGCATGTATGTATATAGAATCCTTTTCTTGTACCGTTACAGCAAGCGCTCGTTTTGTAATAAATACAGAATCTTTTTGTTTGTATACTTCGGCGTAATGGCCTGTTATAATACTGTTATTTAAAGTATCTGTAACTTTTATATTGTTTGTTGCAGATGCGAAGTTTTTATTATTGTCAAAGTATAAACTATCTCCAATAACCTCTCTGTTGTCATAATTTATTTTAGAGTTTTTAACAGCATAGCCTATTTTCTTGTTAGTATCGTAAAACCCTTTTTCGCAATAGGTAACGCTCTCTTTTGTTGTTATGGTAGATGGGCCGTAAAGATAGGCTTGTTTTTCGTTTTCGTAATAATCAAAATAGTTTGATTTAATTACGGCATCGTCGTTTTTTAAAACCACATCGTTAACAAATTTCATTTTTTTAGTCGTCATGTAATAACGCCCTATTTTACTTGTAATTGTTAATGTAGTGTCTTGTTTTACAGTACCATTATTATTATAAAAAGCTTCTTGTTTCGCTCTATCAAAATACAAAGTATCTGTTTTTATTTCGGAGTCAGGACTTTGTAATATAACATTACCACTAGCAAAGGCTAATTGAGAATCTCCGTTATATTGTATGTATTTAGAACTTAGTTTTACAGTGTCTGCTTGTACTAATTTTACATGACCATAGGCTTCTAATGAGTTTTCTTTACCGTAATAAAATGCTTTATCGCACCATAAGTTACCACCTTCGTGAGTTATGTGTACTTGCTCTGCATCGTCTCTGGTTAATATTTTTGCTCCTGGATATTGTATTTCATCAAAATTTAAAAATCCAGAATATTTAATTTCAATTTTCTTTTGGGCTTGGGCGTTATAACTTATTAAGCAAAGTATGCTAAATAATAGGTTGTTAACTATGTGCTTTGGTATTTTCAAAAGTTTTTTTTAATAACAAAAATAACGATAATTATGGTGTATACGTATTTATGATATACAAAAAACGCTTCAAGATTACTTAAAGCGTTTTTATTATATGATATTTTGTAGTACTATTTTTTTCTAAAAATAGTTTGCTTTCTATCTGGCCCTACAGAAACTATTGTAATAGGAATTTCTAGTTCTTTTTCTAAAAATTCAATATACTCATTCAATGTCTTAGGTAGTTGTGAAGCTTCAGACATTTCTGTTAAATCTTCTTCCCAACCATTAAATTCAGTATAAACTGGTTCTACGTTTTCTGGCTCTATATTATAAGGGAAGTGATTAATAACTTCGCCTTTGTATTTGTAAGAGGTACACACCTTTAAGGTTTTAAAACCAGAAAGTACATCTCCCTTCATCATCATTAATTGAGTAACACCGTTTACTTGGCACGCGTATTTAAGAGCTATTAAATCTAACCAACCACAACGTCTACTTCTTCCTGTTGTAGCACCAAATTCGTTACCAACACGTCCCATAGTTTCTCCATCTTCATCAAAAAGTTCGGTAGGGAATGGGCCAGAACCAACACGGGTTGTATATGCTTTAAAAATACCAAATACTTCTCCTATTTGGTTAGGTGCAACACCTAAACCAGTACAAGCACCTGCTGCTGTTGTGTTACTAGATGTTACAAATGGATATGTTCCAAAATCGATATCTAGTAAAGAGCCTTGGGCACCTTCTGCAAGTATAGTTTGTCCGTTTTTTTGTGCTTGGTATATGTATTCTTCAGAATCTATAAATTTTAAAGATTTTAAAACCTCTATGGCTTCAAAGAATTCTTTTTCTAATTCAGCTAAATCGTATTCTATAGCTACATCGTAAAAAGAAATCATAGATTCGTGCTTGTTAGCTAAGGCTCTATAAATGTCTTTCCAATTATCTAGTTCTAAGTCGCCAACACGTATACCATTTCTACCTGTTTTGTCCATGTATGTTGGGCCAATACCTTTTAGAGTAGATCCAATTTTAGCTTTACCTTTAGAAGTTTCGCTAGCGGCGTCTAAAAGTCTGTGGGTAGGTAGTATTATATGTGCTTTTCTAGAAATAACAAGTGATTTTCTAAAATCGACATCTTGCTCTTCTAACTTATCAAGTTCTTTTTTAAATATTACAGGGTCTATTACAACACCATTACCAACTAAATTTGTTGCATCGTCATGAAATATACCTGAAGGGATTGTATGTAATACGTGTTTTTTGCCGTTAAAAACAAGGGTGTGTCCTGCATTAGGACCTCCTTGAAAACGTGCTATAATATTGTAGTTAGATGTTAGTACGTCAACAATTTTTCCTTTGCCTTCGTCTCCCCATTGTAATCCTAGTAGTAAATCTACTGCCATTGTAAAAATAATTAGTTGATTGTTTTTTTATTTCCGTAAAAGTAAAGTGAATGATTGGTAATTTCAATATCAAAAACTTCCTCTATTGTTTTTTTTATAGATTGAATTCTTGGGTCGCAAAACTCAATAACCTCCCCTGTATCTGTTAAGATGACGTGGTCGTGCTGCTTATCAAAATAAGATTTTTCGTAATGCGCTTGGTTTTTACCAAATTGATGTTTTCTAACTAAGCCACAATCTAGAAGTAATTCTATAGTGTTATAAAGCGTAGCTCGAGAAACACGATACTTTTTATTTTTCATGTTTAGATATAGAGATTCTATATCAAAGTGTTCTTTGTTATTATAAATTTCCTGTAGTATGGCGTATCGTTCGGGCGTTTTTCTATGTCCGTTTGTTTCTAAAAAGCTTGTAAATACGCTTTTAACGATGTCCTGATTTTTTGTTTCTGATTTTGAATTCATAATTGCGTAGCAAATTTACACTTTTTTATAACCTAGAGACGTTATCTATGCCATTAATTTTTTTAAGTTTTTCTAAAAGGCGTTTTAGTATAGATTTATTTTTTACTATAACCTTTATTTTTCCACTGAATAAACCATCGTCGGTTTCAAAATTAAGACTTTTCATGTTAACACTCATATTAGATGAAATTATTTGTGTAATTTCATTTACTAATCCAATTTGGTCTATACCTGTAATGCGTATTTCTGATGCAAATTCTTGTTGTGTAGAATCTACCCATTTTGCTTTTAATATTCTGTAGGCATAATTAGAGTTTAAACTTAGTGCATTAGGACAATTTTTTTTATGCACTTTAATACCTTCCGATACGGTTAAAAAACCAAACACCTCGTCGCCAGGAATGGGGTTACAACAATTGGCATATTTATAATCTAATTTTTCTTCTTCTTTACCAAAAATTAACGAATCGTAATTCGCTGTTACTTCTGCTTTATTAAGTTCTTCTTTTGGGATATTTACTTTTCTTGTAATTTTATTTTTAATAAAACTCATTAAAGCATTACTTCTAGAAGCTGCGTAATCTTTTAGCATGGTATTGTCTATAGTACCTATACCAACACGATAAAAAAGGTCTAAACTTGTTTTTAGCTTAAAATAGTTTACTAATTGATTAACACTAGATTCGTTAAGTATAATTTTAAGTTGTTTTAATTTTCTTCTTAAAATTTCTTTTCCTTCTTCTCCTATACGTTTTCTGTCTTCACGTAAAGCCGATTTTATTTTGCCTCTAGCACGTGCTGTGGCTGCATAATTTAACCAATTGGCATTGGGTTTTATGTTGGCAGATGTTAGTATATCGACTTGATCGCCATTTTGTAAAATGGTGCTAAGGGGGACTAGTTTACCATTAACCTTGGCACCACGCGTTTTCATACCAATTTGCGTGTGTATGCTAAACGCAAAGTCTAGGGCTGTAGCTCCTTTGGGTAAAGATTTTAATTCACCTTTTGGGGTAAACACAAATATTTCTTGCGAGTATAGGTTAAGCTTAAATTGCTCAACAAAATCTACGGCGTTTATTTCTGGGTTTTCTAGAGCTTCTTGTAATTTATTAATCCAACTTTCTAGGTTGTCTTCCTTTTCAGTATCCTGTTTGTATTTGTAGTGAGCTGCATAGCCTTTTTCGGCAATTTCGTTCATGCGCTCACTTCTTATTTGTACTTCTACCCATTGCCCTTTAGGACCCATTACTGTAATATGTAGCGCCTCGTAGCCTGTAGATTTTGGCGACGAAATCCAGTCACGTAAACGGTTAGGACTTGGTCTAAAATGGTCGGTTACTATAGAGTATATTTTCCAGGCTAAAAACTTTTCGGCAGTATCGTTATTATCTTCGCTTTTGTATATAATGCGAATTGCAAACTTATCGTAAACCTCGTTAAAAGGAATACCTTGCTTAACCATTTTTTTTCTTATTGAAAATATAGACTTAGGGCGTCCTTTAATCGTGTACTCTAAAGGTTCTTTATCTAGTGCTTTTTTTATAACATCGCTAAACTCTTTTATGTATAAATCTTGCTCTTCTTTACTGTCTTTAATTTTTTCAAGAATGTCGTTATATACATCGGGTTCTACATATTTTAAGCCTAAATCTTCGAGCTCTGTTTTAATATTGTAAAGCCCTATTCTGTGTGCAAGTGGTGCGTAAATATACAGGGTTTCCGATGCTATTTTGACTTGCTTATCGGCACGCATAGCATCCATGGTTTGCATATTGTGCAACCTGTCTGCAATTTTAATAATAATAACTCTTACATCATCATTTAAAGTAAGCAGCATTTTTCTAAAATTTTCTGCTTGCAAAGACACGTCCATATCTTGCTCTTTACTTAAAGATGAAATTTTTGTTAGTCCGTTAACAATTTTAGCAACAGTTTCTCCAAAAAGCTGTTCAATATCAGTAATAGAATAATCCTCACAATCTTCTACAACGTCATGAAGCAGTGCTGCGGCTATAGATGTGGCATCTAAACCAATTTCTTCGGCAACAATTTTTGCAACAGCTAAAGGGTGAAAAATGTAGGCCTCACCAGATTTTCTTCGTTGGTTTTTATGACCATCCAAAGCAACTTCAAAAGCCTTACGAATTAGTTTTTTATCATCGTTAGTTAACGTTCTATAACTAACTTGTAATAATTCTTTATAAGCTTTGGTTATGGCGGCGTTTTCCTTTTCTATATAATCGTCTGTTATCATAATATTAAATGTAACACAAACCGTATTAAGAAACAATAGTTGGGTTGTCTTTTACTAAAATAACCACCATTTTTTTTAATGGTGGTTATTTGTAATAAAATTTTAAAAAGATTTTTAAATTAGTCTTGTAAAGCAAATACCTTTTTTAATAAGTTTGTAGTTCTAGAGGCCGTTTTAGTTCTTATATCTTTCTCTTCTACAGCAATCATAGTAAATACACCTTTTAAAGCTTCTCCTGTAACATAGTCTGTTAAATCTGGGTTTACTTTAGATACTAGTGGTATGCTGTTATATTTATTAATAAGTTGATTCCAAATTTTATCGGCACCCACTTTGCTAAAAGATTTTTTTATTACGGGGTTAAATTTATTGTATAAAGCCGTTTGTGTTTTTGATGTTAAGTATTGTGTTGCAGCATTATTTTCTCCTATTAAAATATTTTTAGCGTCTGCAAAAGTAATGCCTTTAACAGCGTTTACAAATATTGGTGTAGCCTCTTTAACCGCTTCTTCAGCAGATCTATTTAAAGCTTTAACACCTTGGTCTGCTAAATTACTTAGGCCAATACTACGCAAAGTTTTGTCTACTTTTTGTAGTTCTTCTGGTAATACAATTTTTACCAGTTCGTTTTTTAAAAAACCATCGGTTTTAGTTAGTTTGCTAACTTGTTTGTTTATACCAAAATCTAAAGCTTGGCGTAAGCCGGCTGCTATTTCTGTATTACCAATAGCTTCGGTTTGTGGTAATTGATTTATAACTTGTTGTAATTCTGCACAAGCAGAAAAACTAAATATAAGTACTATGGCAAATATTTTACGTATCATAATTTTTGTGTTTTGTTGTAACAAATATATAAGTATAGATAATAAAACGTGTAATTATTGGTAAAAAAAACAAAAGAAATTATCTACAATGGCGTTTTTTTTACAGAATTAAAAATCTAAATACTATTTTAGCACAGTATTTGATTACAAGATAAACAAGTAATTCGAAAATAATAGAGATTATAATGAATTTAAAAAGAATATTTACACTAGCAACATTCGTTTTGTGTCCTCTGATATTTTTTTCGCAAGTAAAAATATCGAAAAATATAAAAGCTTCTACTATTTCTAGAACTAATGAAAACGCACTTTATTTTGTCGATTTTTGGGCAACTTGGTGTGGGCCCTGTATCCATGTTTCTAAATATCTAGAATCTTTACAAAGGCAATTTCCTGAAGATTTTTACATTTTATCGTTAACACAAGAAAATCCAGAAATTGTAAATAAATTTATGACAAGACACGATGTTGGTCTTGCCGTTGCCATAGATTATCAAGGCGAAACTTTTGCTAAAAATAATATACAAAGTTTGCCATATGGTATTTTATACAATGCTAAGGGCGAGAAATTATGGGAAGGACATGCTGCTGATTTAAAAAATTATAACATTAGAAAGTATTTACGTTCTAACAAAACCAAAGTTTCTATAGATTCTTTCTTTCAACTTTTAGAGTACGAAGAAGTTTTTGTTGAAGAAACCATAGAGGAGGAGCGCCAGAAAAAGAATTTTGTTTTTGCTGAAGATGAAAATATCAAATACGAATCGTCTGAATTACAAATAATAGAGAAAGAAAGTTTTATTGAGTATAGAGGCTCTTTAAAAGATATTATTTCGCACGCATTACTTGTTTATAAAGGCCAAGTAAACATGCCAGAGGCATTAAATAAATATTACTCTATGCGTTTTAAAAAGAATAGTAAAGCTATTAATAACAAAGAACGCTACATTTTAAAGTCTTTAAAGTTAAAGCGTGATAGTGAACAGAAGGAAGGTGACGTTATAATGTTAAACATAGAGAACCCAAGTTTTTGGGACACCAACCAAATAGATTGGGGAGAAAATAATTTAAAATTTCTTGTTGGCAATTCAGATATTCAAGGCGATAATGTGTCTCTAGATAGTATGATTTACAAATTATCTGGACTTGTAGAGATGCCTATTTTGTTTAAAAATAAAACAGAATTAAGCACAGAGCTTCACGATTGGCAAATAAACTATGAGTATGTAGAATTCATGATTTCTAATTTAATAGATTACGGTATACAGGCAGAGAAAGTAAATGTAAACTACCCGCAATA
>CALHCQ010000088.1 GCA_937936645.1 uncultured Algibacter sp. | reverse complement strand
AAAAACACTCTATGAGTCGTAATGCAAGACAAGGCGGAGATTCTGGTTGGTTTGCAGAAAGCGAAAAAAATACGGCTTTCGAGAAAATTATAATTAACGACACACATAAAGTAAACGATATTTTTACTGTTGATATCCCTTCGGAAAGTAGTTATTATATTGTTTTAAAAACACACGTAAAAAAAGTAATACCTGAAATACAAGTTTTAAAAATTGTAGAACCTAAAAAAAGATAATGCAACTTTTTTATAATTCTGAATTAACTGCAGAACACAACACCTTTTCTTTTAATAAAGAAGAAAGCAAACATATTGTTAAAGTATTACGAAAAAACATTGGCGACACCCTACATATTACCAATGGTAAAGGGTGGTTATTTAATGCAGAAATAAGCATAGCAAATTTAAAAAAGTGTGATGTCGTTATACTATCTAAAAAAAAGCAAGAAAAGAAAAACTACAACCTCCATTTGGCTGTTGCCCCAACAAAAATGAACGATAGGTACGAGTGGTTTTTAGAAAAAGCAACAGAGATTGGCGTAGATACAATTACGCCAATTATATGCAACCATAGCGAACGAAAATTTATTAAAGCAGAACGTTTTGAAAAAATTTTACAATCTGCCATGAAACAATCTTTAAGCACACACCTACCCGTTTTAAAACCAGCCATTAGCTTTAAAGATTTTGTAAATCAAGAATTTAATGGCGATTTATTTATTGCACATTGCGAAGAAACCCATAGAAAATCGTTAAAACAAGAGCTAAAATCTAACACGAACACCACCATACTTATAGGCCCAGAAGGCGATTTTTCTAGTAAAGAAATAGAATTAGCGCAACAAAAACTTTTTACACCTGTTATGCTTGGTAAAACAAGGTTGCGCACAGAAACAGCAGCTATTGTAGCTTGCCATTCTGTGGCATTTACAAACGAATTATAGCTTTACCTTTGCTCCTGCTGTAACCCCTAAATTAGAATGCTCTACAAGCGCAACAAGTACTAGTTTATCTGTATTTTCAACAATTTCTGGTATGCTTATCTCTGCCTTACCGTGACTTGCTGTTAAATTTGCAGTCACTTCGTTTACTACAATATTATAATTTTTTAAAACACGATTTCTGTTTTCTCCACGACCTACAGCTGTAACTCGTTCTTTAATAGCTAAAACAACACGTATTTTTTTAGCATCTACATCGCCCTTAACATCATAATCGATACGAACCAATCCATTAGTATTACTTAAGTTACTAATAACAATTTCGTTTAAAGATTTTTTTTCTAAATATGTTTTTATTTTAGAGTACATAACATCGCGTTTAGACCCGACAAAATGCTCCTCTCCATTTATAACAACTTGAGGCGTATAAATACTGCTACTAGAAAATTTACTACCGTATTGTCTTTGCTTATTACTATAATCCTTGTGACTAAATGGATCCTTCCAACCTATATAATTCCAATAATCTACATGATATGATAATGCTATCACCTCGTCTTGCTTATAACTTTTATCAATCTCTCCTAAAAGTTTATCGGCCGAAGGGCAACTAGAACAACCCTGAGAAGTAAATAACTCTAAAACAGCCACTGGTTTATAAATAGCCTCTTTTACAGGATTAAAACCTGTAATTAATATAATTATGGTAAAAAGTATCTTTTGCATAGCTTTTCTTTTTATTTTTGAACTATATACTTAGTGGAATGAAACTCTATAATCTTACAATATTCTTTATTTTTAGCTTAAGCTTAACAAATGCTATTAGCGCGCAAGACTTAGCTATTTTAAAATACAGCGGTGGTGGCGACTGGTATAGTAATCCAACAGCATTGCCCAACCTTATAAACTATTGTAATAAAAATATTGACACAAAAATAAACCCTAAACCTAAAACGGTAGAAGCTGGTAGTAGCGATATTTTTCAATACCCACTAGTACATATGACAGGGCACGGACATGTTTTTTTTAACGAAACCGATGTCGACAATTTAAAGAGCTATTTAACCTCTGGAGGCTTCCTTCATATAGACGATAATTACGGCATGGAGCCGTTTGTAAAAAAAGAACTAAAAAAGATATTTCCTAATAAAGATTTAGTAGAAATACCTGCAACTCACCCCATATTTAATACAGCTTTTAGTTTCCCAAAAGGATTGCCAAAAATACACGAACACGACGGTAAACGCCCACAAGCATTTGGCTTATTTAACAATAATAGACTAATGCTACTATTTACTTTTGAAAGTGATTTAGGAGATGGCTGGGAAGACCAAGAAGTGCATAACGACCCACAAGACGTAAGAGAAAAAGCTCTTAAAATGGGAGCTAATATTATTAAATACGCTTTCGAGAATTAATTAAACGACATTTTACTTGGGTACGCATGACGCAATTAAACCACTACAACACAACATTTACAAAAAAAATATTCCCTATAGTTTTAGTTTGCGACCATGTTACCAACGCACCAAACATAGGCAGCTTATTTAGAATAGCTGATGCTTTTGGTGTTGAAAAAATAATATTTTGTGGTGAAGGTATTACTATAGGCAGGAAGGTAACAAAAACATCTAGAGCGACAGAGAAATTTGTAAATCACGAATTTAACACCTCTACAAAACAAATGGTAGACGCTTTAATAAATAGTGGCTATCAAATTTTAGCTCTAGAAATTACAGCAAATAGTACACCAATACATAACTACAAGTTAGATGGTACAAAACCTATAGCCCTAATTATAGGCGACGAAAATTTTGGGATATCTGAACCTATTTTAAATAAAGCCAACCAAACTATACACATAGATATGTTTGGAAACAATAGCAGCATGAATGTTGTACAAGCTACAAACATTGCTTTATACGAAATAACAAAACAACTTATGTAAGCATTTTTATATATTTGCTTTTATGAACTCTAACACAATATCTAACGGTATTTTAAAAGCGTTATCCATAATAATTGGTATAGCCTTATTACTATTTTTATTATACAAAATACAATCGGTAATTGTATATATAGCCATAGCAGCTATTATATCTTTAATAGGCCGTCCTATTATTTTATTTTTAACCAACACTCTAAAATTTAGAAACATACTAGCTGTGCTTACAACAATGGGCATCCTTGTAAGTCTTTTTGTTGGCCTTGTTGTTATGTTTATTCCTTTAGTTGCAGAACAGGGTAGAAATTTATCGCTTTTAAACATAGAGCAATTACAACAAAACATAGAAGGTTTATACTTAGAAATAATAAGTTATTTTGAAATTAACCAAATAGACCTACAACAATCTATTAAAAAATCTAATGTATTAACAAAAATAGACTACTCGCTCATCCCAAACTTTCTAAATGCTGTTGTAAGCGGTTTGGGTAGCTTTAGTATTGGTTTATTTTCTGTACTTTTTATTTCTTTTTTCTTTTTAAAAGACAGTAAACTATTCGAAAGTGGAATTATTACTTTAATTCCAGATAACAAGGAATCGCGCTGGAAAAAATCATCTACAAAAATTAAAGATTTATTATCTCGATATTTTGTTGGTCTTATTTTTCAAATACTCATCTTGTTCATCATTTACACTATTGTATTATTAATTTTTGGCATTAACAACGCTATAGTTATAGCCTTCCTGTGTGCTTTACTAAACCTTATCCCCTACATTGGTCCATTAGTAAGTGCTGTTTTAATGATTATACTTAGTATGTCTAGTAATTTAGGACAAAGCTTTAGCGAAGTTATTTTACCAAAAACCAGTTATGTAATGATTGGTTTTGTTTTTGCCCAATTGGTCGATAATTTTTTTAGTCAGCCCTTTATATTTTCTAAAAGTGTAAAATCGCACCCTTTAGAAATTTTCTTAATTATTATTATATCTGGAATTCTATTTGGTATTACAGGTATGATTGTAGCTGTGCCTGTATATACAGCTATAAAAGTAATATTAAAAGAGTTTTTATCTGAAAACAAAGTTGTACAAAGCCTTACTAAAGATTTATAAAACATCTATTGAATCCTTTTATTCTAAAACCCGAAACCCAAGCATTTATAAACCAACATTTAAATGCTAATATTGCCGATTTAATTTTAAAAAAATCTGTTTACACTACCGAAGATTTAAAGTTAATTATAGAGCAAATTGAAGCAAAAAAAAGATGTCAAAAAAAATTACCAACTTGGTTTAACACACCCAATATATACTACCCTAACAAACTAAATATAGAGCAAACATCCTCTAAAATTACAGCACAATACAAAGCCTCTTTAATAAATGGCGACACTTTAATAGACCTTACTGGTGGCTATGGTGTGGACTGCTTGTATTTTTCAAAAAAAGTAAAAAACATAACGCATTGCGAAATAAACGAAACGCTATCTAATATTGTAAAACATAATTATAATGTTATACAGGCAGATAATATAAAAACCGTTTTTGGTAGTGGTATAGATTATATAAAAAACAATCTAAAAAATTACGATTGGATATATATAGACCCCTCAAGAAGACATGACAGTAAAGGTAAAGTCTTTTTTTTAAACGACTGTTTACCCAATGTACCCAAACACATAGACTTACTATTTAGTAAAACAAACAATGTATTAATAAAAACATCGCCATTACTAGACCTATCTATTGGTATAAACGAATTAAAACATGTAAAAACCATACATATTGTTGCTGTTAACAACGAGGTAAAAGAACTATTATGGGTTTTAGAGCAAGGTTTTAACTCTAAAATAAACATAGAAACTGTAAATATTAAAAAGGATAAAAAGGATGTTTTTAATTTTTATTTAGACGATGAAAAACAAGCTAGCCCGGCATATCATCTCCCTTTAAATTACATTTACGAACCCAATGCTGCCATATTAAAATCTGGAGCTTTTAACACCATAGCTAAACATTTAAATGTTTATAAACTACACAAGCACTCCCACTTATACACATCGAAAAGTGACGTAGAATTTCCGGGGCGTCGTTTTAAAATAGAGGCTATAATACCATACAACAAGAAAAAAATAAAAAAATTAAACCTAACAAAAGCCAATATTACAACTAGAAATTTTCCAGATCGTGTCGAGGATATCAGAAAAAAATTAAAAATAAAAGACGGGGGCGACACTTATCTATTTTTTACCACAGACATTAATAATGAAAAAATAGTAGTAATAACCCAAAAAGCTAAATAATGACTATTAAAGATCTAGTAGGCACTTACACCATAGAAGGACGCAACCAAGACCAAGAACAGCAAAGCTACAAAGGTTTACTAACCTTAAGTCTAGACAATACAAATAGAATTGTAGCCAAATGGCTTATTGGCAACACCCAAGAGCAGCATGGTACAGGTTTTTTTAAAAACAATATACTTGTTGTAAACTTTAATTATGCCAACGATAATCAAATATTTAAAGGCGTGGTAGTCTATCAATGTTTAACTAAAGATTTATTAGATGGTTTTTGGTCCGAAAAACATGGAAACCCGCTATATCTTGGCTCAGAACGCTGTTACAGAGCCGAAACCCATAAAGAAACATTGCATTAAAACCCCTCGAAAACCCCTAAGCCAAACAGTGCAAAATCGTATTTAACAGGGTCTTGACAGTCTAGTTTTCTTAAAGCTGTATCGAGCTCTAAAAGCGCTTTAGCATCGTTTTGTTTTCGCTTTAAAAGGCCTAGTTTTCTAGCTACATTACCAGAGTGAACATCTAGCGGACAAGATAAGGTAGAGGCAGGTATGATTTTCCATATCCCTAAATCTACACCTGTATTATCTTTTCTACAATTCCATCGCAACCACATATTAATACGCTTTGCAGCCGAACCTTTTAAAGGGTTACTAATATGTTTTGTTGTTCTAGCAGGGTGCTCTATTTCAAAAAAAATATTTTTAAATGCTGATATAGCTGCTTGTGTAGAATGTTGCTCTATATTATTAAAAAATACAGCTTCTAGTCCGTTATGGTTTTGATAGATATTTTTTAAACTTTTTATAAAAAAACTTAAATCTATACTATTAAAAGTGCGGTGTACAAAACCATTAAAACGCTCTAAATCTTCTGCAGTATGGCTCATCACAAAATCGAAGGGCGAATTTCCCATCAACGCCATCATCTTATTAGCATTGTTAATAATACTTTTTCTGTTTCCCCAAGCAATTGTTGCTGCCAAAAATCCAGAAATTTCTATATCTTCTTTTAAAGAATAACGGTGTGGTATTTGTATAGGGTCGCTACCAATAAAATCGGGTTTATTGTATTGATTTACTTTAGCGTCTAGAAACTCTTTTAATTCACTTTTATTCAATAGTTATTATGTATAAAGCTGTTTTTGCAAAAAAACGATTAAGATAAAATGGTCTTAATCGTTTTTTTTGAATTTAATTTTAAAATATTAACCTCTTAACCAAGCTTCTTTTAATTGCTTTTGTTCTGCCGAAGCATCGCTTTTTTCTACAATAGATGTTCCTTCGGTATAAGGTTGTGTTGTATTTGTTTTTACAATAATTTTTTGTCCGTTTCTTTCCAATTCAACGTCTATAGGCATACCAACAGTCCATCTAAACATGTCCTGTAATACGGTGTTGGCATTTGCTAAGGTAAGTGCTGTACCATTTACTGTTTTTATAATATCGCCTGGCTGTACGTTTTGCGATTTCCAAAAGCTATTTTTAGCCACCATTTCAGAGAAAAATATAATACCTCGATCTCTATCGCCGCCAATAATAGGAACACCATTCATGACTATAAAATTGGTTTCAATCTTTCCTTTTCCTATTTCTAGACCTACTTTATTAAAAAACACATTGTAATCTATTGGGGTGTCCCCAATAACGTGATCGTTAAAAAATGGTCGCAATGCAGGGTAAGTCATGGCTACTATTTCGTCTATTAATTTATCATCTTCAAAAGGCTTGTTTTTTCCGTATTTTTTAGAAAGTGCTTTCATTAAAGATAATATACCGCGTTCGCCTTTACTCTCTTCTCTTAGTATAATGTCGACACACATACCAATTAAAGCACCTTTTTGGTATACATTAAGGTATTGGTCTTTGTAAGGCGCTTTTAATACGTTTTCGCTCATTATTGTAAAACTCATCGTGTCGTCTAGTTGAGCAGCACTGTTAATTTTACCCATAATTTTATTGTAAAACTCGGCATCGGTTACAAGTCCCTTATTGGGTTGAAATAAGCTTGCAAAATATTCTGTTACCCCTTCATACATCCATAAGTGCTTAGAAAATGTTGGATTGTAATAATCGAAATAATGAACATCTTCTGAATGTACATTTAAAGGTGATACAATATGAAAAAACTCATGAGAAATAACATCGGTTAAACTTTTTGCTAAAGCCTCTGCAGGCATAGATTCTGGCATAACAGCAACGGTAGATGTATGGTGCTCTAAAGCGCCAAACCCTTTAGGCGAAGTCGCTTTTCCTTCGGATAAATATAAGAAAATGTCGTAGCGTTTTGTACTGTTAATATCACCTAAATAAGCCTTTTGTGCAAGCATCATTTTGTAAAAGGTATCTTTTAAAGACTTTGCTGTGTGCAGTTTGTTTGGCGAGTATAAACTTAATACTATTTTAATATCGCCAACCATAAACTCCTCGACATCTAGATCGCCATACATCATTGGATTATCGGTAATATCAAAATAACGCTTAGCAAAATAGCTTGTGGTTTTTATATTGTTTTTTATGGTTTTAACACCAGACTCTTTTAATGCAGAACTACGAACAAAACTAGCATCGCCTTTTACATCTAATTTATAGGCGTTGTTTTTTAAGCTTTCAAAATAACCAATAAAACCATGTAAATTTAAAACATAATTACTAACATCTATATTTGTTCCTGCAGGAGAGAATGGTTGCTCTTTACCTATACCGCCCTCGCTTTCTATATCGAATGTATCGTTAACTAAATACGTTATTTTATCTAACTTTTTGGCGTTACTAATAACCCAAGTATTTTCGTCTTGTTTTTTAACGGGTAATAGGTTTCCATTATAATCGTATGCTTTAAAATCGTCTACATATTTACCAAAATTACTAACAGAATATGTACCAGGTATAACTTTAGGCAATCGGTAGGTTACTGTGTTAACTTTAAATCTACCAGGGTTTATTACAACAGGAGCTTTATCGTTTGTTACACCTGTTAAATCGATAGAAGATGCGATGGGTAAAGCAGTTGCTAAATCGTTACTTATTTTATTTGTAGGATTACAACTTGCTAATAGTACTGTTGTTGTAATTGCTGATAAAAATCTTAAATTCATATGTATTTGTATATCCGTTTATACGCGGTGCCAAAAATAGCACTATGTTATATTCTGTGCTCTTAACTTTATGTTAAAAACATGTTTTTACTATATTCGCTTTATGCAACATCCGTTAATAAGTATACTCGTTCCTTTTAAAAATACAGAGTCCTATATTGGTACATGCCTAAAATCTATTTTGGCGCAAAGTTACACAAATTGGGAATTAATTATTGTGGATGACCACTCAAATGATTCTAGTTATCATATTGTAAATACATTTGCAAAACAAGATCGTAGAATTACATTGTTAAAAAACTCTGGACAAGGTATTATAGCAGCCTTGCGTACTGCTTTTAATGTTTGTAATGGTACTTTTATAACACGTATGGATAGCGACGATGTTATGACAAAAAACAAACTAAATGTTCTAGCTACAAACTTATTAAAACATGGCAAACAGCATATTGCATTAGGTTTAGTACATTACTTTGCAGAGCATGGTATTAAAGAAGGTTATAAAAATTATGAAATTTGGCTTAACAACCTTACCAAAACAGGCGCCAACTACACCGAAATTTATAAAGAGTGTGTTATACCATCGCCGTGCTGGATGGTTTATAAAGAAGATTTTATAGCCTGTGGTGCTTTTACACCTAACACCTACCCCGAAGATTACGACTTAGCATTTAGGTTTTACAAACATCAATTAAAACCAATACCATGTAACGACACTATACACGAATGGAGAGATTATAGTTCTAGAACATCTAGAACAGACAGGCATTATGCCGAAAATCATTTTATCCCCTTAAAGGTTAATTATTTTTTAGAGTTAGATTATATAAAAACAAAAACACTTATTGTATGGGGCGCTGGACAAAAAGGAAAAATAATAGCTAAACTACTTATAGAAAAAAACATAAACTTTGAATGGATTTGCGACAATCCTAAAAAAATAGGACACAACATATATGGTAAAGTTTTAAAACCCCTAAGCACGCTAGAACACATTAAATACACGCAAAGTATTGTAACTGTTGCAAACAAAACAGAACAAAGTAATATATTAAATACTTTAAAAGCGCTAGAAAAAACACCACTTAAAGATTATGTGTTTTTTTGCTAACTACTATAATTAAGTATAGCTGTATATGGAATATTATAAATTATAAAATTGTAAACACCTACTAAAAAATCATTTTAAGGAATACATTAAAAATGAAAAAAAATATGTAGGTTTGATAAACTAAAACTAAAAATGCAGTTTAAACACCCAGAACTTCTTTACGCATTATTTTTACTGCTAATACCTGTAATTGTACATTTATTTCAGTTACGAAAATTTAAAAAAGAAACCTTTACAAACGTCGATTTTTTAAAAAATGTCGTTATACAAACAAGAAAAAGTGCACAATTAAAAAAATGGCTTACGCTGTTTACTAGACTTTTTTTATTGGCTGCTATTATTTTAGCCTTTGCACAGCCTTATATTTCTAAAAATAAAAATTACAAAACAACAACAGACACGGTTGTTTATCTAGACAACTCTTTTAGTATGCAAGCAAAAGGAGATCAAGGTGAATTATTAAAACGTGCTGTACAAGAACTAATTACACACATACCTGCAAATAAAGAAATTACATTATTTACTAACAATAAAACATTTAAAAAAGCAACGGTATCTAGTATAAAAAATGAACTGCTACAAATAGGATACACAGGAAAAAAACAGTCTTACAACACCACGCTTTTAAAGGGTAAAACTTTTTTTAGCAAAACAAAAAACACAAAAAAACATTTTGTTTTAATATCAGATTTTCAAAACAATAATACCATACCTAACATTAGTGCCGATAGTGCTTTTACAACACATTTTGTTAAATTAAAACCTGTAAACACTAATAATATAGCCATAGATAGTGCTTACATATCTAAAAAAACAGCTAAAAACATAACGCTTACTGTCATTTTAAAAAATAGTGGTGATGCCGTAGAAAACACTTCTGTTTCCTTATACAATAAAACAGCTTTAATTGCTAAAACGGCTGTTTCTATAAATGGTACTGCAAAAACAACCTTTACATTACCTAGCAATAAATTAATAGACGGAAGCATACGTGTAGAAGATTCTGGTTTAGCGTTTGATAATACTTTGTTTTTTAACACCAATACAACATCAAAAATAAATGTGCTTAGTATAGAAAACGAGCCTCATTCTTTTTTAAAGCGTATTTATACTAACGACGAGTTTAATTACCAATCATCAAAATCAAATCTTTTAAATTATAGTTTAATAGACAAACAAAATGTTATTGTTTTAAACCATTTAGAAAGCATACCTAACGCATTGGCAAACGCTTTGTCTCGCTTTACAAAACAAGGCGGACAACTTATTGTTATTCCGTCTAGCAAAGCTTTACCAAGCGCTTACAATACTTTGTTAGCAACAAACAATATAAGTATTAGTGCTTTAGCAAAAAACGAAAAGCGTGTTACTAGCATAAACTATGCGCACCCATTATTTAATGCTGGTGTTTTTGAAAAAAAAGTAACCAATTTTCAATACCCAAAGGTTAATACTTATTTTAATATAGAAGGTTCTGGGTTTACAAAAGCATTAGAATATGAAGGTGGACTACCGTTTTTAATAGAAAAAAATAATGTATATCTTTTTACTTCATCCATAACAAAAACCAATTCTAATTTTACAAACTCACCACTTATTGTTCCTACCTTTTACAATATTGCTAAAAACAGTTTAAAGCTACCTGTACTTTATTACAACATAGGACAAAATAACAGGTTTGACATTAACACCAACTTACAACAAGATGCTGTTTTAAAACTTGTAAACGGCGGTATTAACATTATACCTAAGCAGCAATATTTAAATAACAAGGTAAGCATAAACACGCTAGATGTACCAAATACACCTGGTATATATGCTTTAAAAAACAAAGATAGTACACTAAAAAAAGTAAGTTTTAATAATACAAGATTAGAAAGTCATTTAACTTACAATACCCTTAACGACTTTAAAAATGTAAAGATTAGCAATTCAATATCTAAAATATTCGATACGATAAAAAGTGACTCAAAAGTTAACGCGCTATGGAAATGGTTTGTTATTTTTGCACTAGTATTACTTATCGTAGAAATGCTCATCTTAAAATACTTTAAATGAACATACTTATAAAGTCTGCCAAAATTATAGACAAACAGAGTGATTTCCATAATTCTAATCAAGATATTTTAATAGAAAACGGAATTATAACAGATATTGGCACTGCATTAAACAACCCAAATAATTATAAAGAAATAGCACTAGAAAACCTACACATATCTCAGGGTTGGTTTGACAGTAGTGTATCGTTTGGAGAACCCGGTTTAGAAGAAAGAGAAACCATAGAAAACGGCTTAAAAACAGCAGCATTATCGGGTTTTACAACAGTAGCACTTAATGCTAATAATAATCCCGTAACAGCATCGAACGCAGCTGTTGTATTTGTAAACGCAAAAGCACAAGGGCACGCTGTAAATGTATTACCAATTGGCGCATTAACAGTAAAAAGTGAAGGTAAAGATTTAGCCGAACTGTATGATATGAGTACAGCAGGCGCTGTAGCGTTTTACGATTACAAAAAGCCAATATCTAACCCTAACTTAATGAAAATTGCGTTGCAATACGCTTCAAATTTTAATGGTTTAGTGTGTTCATTTCCGCAAGAAAATTTAATTGCAGGCCCTGGTGTTATGAACGAGAACACAACAAGCACCTACATAGGTTTAAAAGGAATACCCGCTTTGGCAGAGCATTTACAAATTACTAGAGATTTAGCCTTACTAGAATACACCGAAGGTAAGTTACACATACCTACCATATCTACAGCAAAATCTGTTGTCCTTATACGCGAAGCAAAACAAAAAGGACTAGATGTAACCTGTAGTGTTGCCATACATAATTTGTTTTTTACTGATGAAGCTCTAGCAGATTTTAATACTAATTTTAAAGTTTTACCGCCACTAAGAACAGAAACCGATAGATTAGCATTAATAGAAGCTGTAAAAGATGGCACTATAGATATGGTAACAAGCGACCACAACCCTATAGATGTAGAACACAAAAAAGTAGAGTTCGACCATGCAAAAAACGGAACTATTGGTCTAGAAAGTGCTTTTGGCGCCCTACATACTTTGTTTAATTTGGAAACCACTATTACCTTGTTAACTAAAGGTGGCAGTAGGTTTGGTAAGACTTCTACCCCTATAAAAGTAGGTAACCAGGCAAATATATCGTTATTTAATCCTGATGTTAACGACAGTTTCACATCAAAAAATATCATCTCAAAATCTAAAAACGCCATTTTTGAAAACGAAACCTTAAAGGGTAAAGTATTCGGAATTATAGCTAATAACACCGCCTTATTAAATTTATAATATTCAATGACAAATCAAGATATAGAGATTGGAAAAACAAATGCCGTAATTAGTTACTTTACCATTATTGGTGTAATTATAGCCTATTATTTAAATAATGAAGAAGGCAAACAAAGTCGATTTGCTAGTTTTCATATACGTCAATCTATGGGCTTATGGTTATCATTTTGGGCCTTAGGTTATATTGTTGGTAGTTTTGATAGTTGGTGGGTAACCTCGGCTTTTTATTTATGCTTTGCTGTTCTCTTTATTTTCGGCTTTTCTAATGCCATAAGTAAGAAAACACAAACGGTACCACTGGTTGGGGAGTTTTATCAAAAAATATTTAAAAACTTAGGAAAATCATAAAATGGCTAACAATACTTTACCGCTTTACCACATCGTTCGCGAATCGTCTTTAAAAGAAAATGCACCTTTATTAATTATGTTTCATGGCTATGGTAGCGACGAAAACGACTTATTTTCTTTTGCTAACGAGCTTCCAGAAAATCTCTTTATTATATCGGTTAGAGCACCATATAGCATGCAACCCCAAGGTAACGCCTGGTATGCCATAAATTTTGATGCCGAAAAAGGTAAATGGAGTGATAACGAGCAAGCCATTGTTTCTAGAGATTTAATAGCTGATTTTATAGATGAATGTTTAGAAAAATATCCTGTAAACAAAAACAATATTTCTTTACTCGGTTTTAGCCAAGGCGCCATATTAAGTTATGCTGTTGCATTAACTTATCCAGAAAAGGTGCAAAACATTATTGCGTTAAGTGGTTATGTTAATCTAGACATTTTAGAACAAGACACGAATAAAGATTATTCTAAATTAGACTTTTACTGCTCGCATGGTAGTGTAGACCAAGTTATAGATGTAAATTGGGCACGTAAAACAAAGCCTTTTTTAGACAGCCTTAAAATAAAAAACACGTATTCAGAATTTCCTGTTGGTCATGGTGTAGCACCTCAAAATTTTTATGAATTAAAAGACTGGTTACAGAAACGTACGGTTTCGCAATAAGGCTAGTATAATCTATTTTATATATCATATTTTCCTATACGAAAGAAAATTCATCCAAATAAAAAGCATTTAAACCTATTTTTCACTGTTTTTATCATGATAAGCGCAAAATTTGAGTATCTTTAGCTCACAAACTTGATAAAATATTTAAGAAAAGTTACAATAAATGGAAGATATTGAAAAGTACACCAATTTAGCTATAGATAAAGTGATATTATTTGCGCCACGTGTTATTGGTGCTGCTCTTATTTTATGGATTGGTTTTAAACTTATTAACAAAGTTTTAAAATTTGTAGACGCTGCATTAAAACGTATGCACATTACAGACACCATGCGTCCTTTTCTTATTTCAATAATATCTGTAATATTAAAAGTTGCTATTTTATTTACCGTCACATCTATTCTTGGTGCTAATTTATCGGGATTAATTACCATATTGGCTGCTGCAGGTTTTGCAGTGGGAATGGCTTTACAAGGAAGTTTAGGTAATTTTGCTTCTGGAATTTTAATTATGTTTTTAAAACCTTACGAAGTAGACGATTGGATACAAGTAGGAGATTCGTTCGGAAAAGTTGAAGAAATAAGCATTTTTAATACCGTAGTGGTAACTCCTGGAGATAAAACTTTAATTATCCCGAATGCTAAAATTACAGATGATGTTGTTGCTAATTATTCTAAAAAAGGATTTGTTCGTTTAGAAATACAGGTAAGCATGCCTTACAATGAAGATTTTCCTAAAATAAAAAAAATTATAAAAGATGCATTAGCTCCTATAGATAAGATTTTAAAAGATCCAGAACCAGAAGTAGGTATAGAAAGTTTTGACTCGCACAGCATTGTTATTGCTGTAAGACCTTATGCATTACCAGACGATTTTTGGGAAGTAACATTTACAGCACATCAAGAAATTAAGAAAGCATTTAGTAACAATAATGTAAAGGTTGCTTATTCTGAAGGTGTTGAATTAGGTAATATTGGCGCATAAAAAAATAGGTTCATTATATTTGCAGACTATTACCCATAAACTAAAAACGTATTTTGTACAAGATTACTCAAAACAAAGAAGACCATTTTCTAGAAATATATAATACCGACAAGAGTAATTATGCTAAATTATATTTAAACCAAGGTGCCAGCTTACAAGAACTTATTTTAAAAAACAATAAAGTAATACAAAATTTATCTCCGCTTAGTTATTCAAAAACCTATGCCTCATCAATTTTGTTTCCCTTTGCCAATAGAATAAAAGACGGTAAATACAGTTATAATAATAAGAGTTATCAAATAGATATTAATGTAGAAGAAGAAAATAATGCTATGCATGGTTTTATTTTTAATAAAACATTTAATCTCATCAAGAAGCAAGAAAACAAAGATTATGCTTCGGTAACATTAGAATATAATGAAATAGAAGAAACCGCTGGATTTCCATATAAATACAAAGTGGTGTTAAATTATATTTTAAAGGCTTCTGTTTTAGAACTTAATGTTCGTGTAATAAACACGGACACTAAAACGTTTCCTTTTACAATAGGATGGCATCCTTATTTTTCAAGTGATAATTTACATGATAGTAGTGTGAAATTTAAATCATCAAAAAAAATAATAACAGATCATAGAAATATAACTACAGATGTAGAAAATATTACACCAATAAACGAATTAAAAATAGAAGATAAAAAATTAGACCATTGTTGGTGCTTAAAAAATAACAACATTACTTTTACAACCCCAAACTATAATTTAAATATTAGTACATCTGCAAAAGAAAACTATTTACAAGTGTACACACCGCCTAAACTAAATACTATAGCTATAGAACCTACCACGGGAGTATCTAACAGTTTTAATAACAAAATAGGATTAAACACCCTTAAAGCGAATGATACTTTTAACATAGCTTGGCAGTTAAAAATAGAGTAATTAATAATTATGACATCACAATTAGTTAACGAAGTAAAAACCTTTTTTTTAGATACCTTTAAGGTTAAACCTTTACTTGTGTTTTCTCCTGGACGAATAAATATTATAGGAGAACATACAGACTATAACGAAGGTTTTGTTTTTCCCGCTGCCGTTAATAAGGGGATTGTAGCAGCAGTACAAAAAACTAAAAATAAAACAACTAATATTTTTGCATTAGATTTAGAGAGTAGTATAGATGTAGACATAACAAATATACAACCAGCTAAAAAAGGAAGCTGGGAAAATTACGTATTAGGCATTGTTGCCGAAATAAAAAAAAGAGGTAAGAAAGTAGAAAATTTTAATCTCGTTTTTAAAGGTAATATTCCTTCTGGCGCAGGCATATCCTCATCAGCGGCCATAGAAAATGCTGTTGTTTTTGCTTTAAACGAGTTATTTAATTTTAACTTTACCAAAGAAGAAATGATTCTAATTTCGCAAAAAGCAGAACATAATTATGTTGGCGTTAATTGTGGTATTATGGATCAATACTCTAGTATGTTTGGTATAGAAGACCACGCACTACTTTTAGACTGTAGAACTATAACGTCTAAGGCATACAAAATTGATTTTAAATCTTATCAATTCATACTTGTTAATACAAATGTAAAACATAGTTTGTCTGACAGTGCTTATAACGAAAGAAGAGCTACTTGCGAAGCTGTATCGAAGCTTTTAAGTGTTAAAGCATTAAGAGATGTTACCATAGACCAATTAGAATCTGTTAAAAATAAAATACATAAAGAAAATTACGAAAAAGCACTTTATGTTATTAAAGAAATTGAACGCACAAAACAGGCCTGTTTAGCCATAGAAGATAATGATCTAGGCACATTAGGCAACTTACTTTTTAAATCTCACGAAGGTTTATCTAAACGATACAAAGTAAGTTGTAACGAGCTAGATTTTTTAGTTGAATTTGCTAAAGCTAATCCTTATGTTTTGGGTGCCAGAATGATGGGAGGTGGTTTTGGAGGATGTACCATAAACTTAATCGCTAAAGACGAAGTTAAAAATTTTACTAAAAAAGTGTCAAAAGCTTATTTAGAGGTTTTTGGTAAATCTTGTTCTGTATACAATATTAAATTATCTCAAGGAACACATCTTATCGAGTAAACAAAAATCTTATTCGAAAAAACAAACTATAAGTTACCATAAAGTTTTATTTTTGATATTTAAATGTTACCAACCTCATAAAATGGATACATACGAAACAACATTAAAAGTATCGAAAGAGCACTTAGACGATTTAAATCATGTAAATAATGTACACTATGTACAATGGGTGCAAAACATAGCTAAAGCCCATTGGCAAAAAAATGCACCAGAGGCTATACAAAGTAAATATTTTTGGGTACTAATTACGCATTTTATAGAGCATAAAGCAGAAGCTTTATTAAACGATTTAATACAAGTAAAAACATACATAGCTAAAAACGAAGGAGTTACTTGTGTGCGCATAGTAGAAATTTTTAATAAAACAACAAATAAACTTCTAGCTAAGTCAGAAACAAAATGGTGCTTTATTACTTCTAAAACGAAACGTCCTACACGTATTACTCAAGAAATTAAAAACCTTTTTTCTATCTCTTCATAAAGAAAACTTACTTTTTACGAGTATCAATTAAAAGCTATATAGATTGGTTAAAACTAAAAAACTGTATTAGTTTTTTAGTTTAATTGAATATACGTTACTAATTATAATTAAAAAAAAATCATGTCTAGGAAAACTAGATATGAATCTATTTAACCTCATCAAGAACTTTGTAAACGATGCGTTAGGTAACCCCATTTCAAATCAGAAAAAAACAAACAATTATTTGTAAACACGACCATACATTATGTATTATGGTACATAAACTATTAAAAGTGTTATGGACAATACTGCTAAGTATTATGCTTTAAAAAAAACTGAAATGAACAAAGGTATTTTTACAGTTTAAATCACTTTTTATGCAGACATTACTAATTTTTAGAACTTCATATACCTAAAAAGTCAAATAAAAAACTTTAATTCAAATTATTGCTTATAAAGAATGCATAAGGTAAACCAGAATTTTTAAATCAAATTTAAATTAGCAAAATTGTAATTAGACGATGTTACTTTACTACTTATTTCCACATTAATTTTTTTATTAAAAAAAGGCGCATCGACTACTAACGTGTGGAATTCTCCATTTTCGCCGCAAGCATCCACTCCTATTTGCTCAAATTCTTCTATAATTTTTGCATCAATGGTTCTGCCTAAAAAAACAGACCCTAATTCCATATTGCAAGAAACAATAATGGCTTCTATTCCGGCATCAATCATATCTAATACTAATTGCTTTCTGTTTCCCTGCCATAAAGGTAACAGCGCTATTAAACCAGCTTTTTTAGAAACTTTCTCTTCCCAATCTTTATGCGATTCTATATCTATATCTCCAAAAACACTATGCGTAATAGGATATTTATTAACCAATTTTTTTAAACTTTCTACATACTTTTTTTCGTATTCGTCCCATGTACTATTAAAGAAACAAATAGGAACTTGTAATGCTTCTGCCTGTGCTTCTAGTACTTGCCTAGGTATACCATGAGATCTAGACCTATCGCCATGCTCGTTCATTACATTTAACAAAACAGAGGGTTTATACCCCGTTTTTAAAGCAATATAATAGGCATAACAACTATCTTTACCGCCACTCCAAGAACACAAAAAATTCATAAAAAAATATTAATTATTCAAAAGTAGCTCTAAGTACACGGTATTACAAAAAAAATAAAGACCTTTACATTATAAATTATAAAATGCGATATTTACAATACCTTTTTTTATGTGTTTCATTGTGCTTTGCATCATGCAACTCTAACGAAAATAAAAACACACGAGTTAATACAAATGCTACAAGTAAAGCAACTAGCAGCATAACTTATGCAAAGGGATTTACTATTTTAAATTATGAAACGCATAAAGAAATTACGGTTACATCGGCATGGCCAAATAGTCCTAAACCGTTTAAATATATACTTGTAAAAAAAGGAGATAATATACCCAATCATGATAGAAACGATATTGTAGTTAGAACACCAATAAACAAAGTCGTTGTTATGTCTACAACCAATATACCTACTTTAGAGTATTTAAATGTAGAAAATACGTTGGTAGGGTTTCCTAATACAAAATATATTTCTTCAAAAAAGACCAGACAACTTGTAGACAAAGGTTTTGTAAAAGATTTAAATAACGATCTAGAACTAAACATGGAACTTTTACTAGATATAAACCCAGAACTGGTTATTGGTTTTTCTGTAAATGGTAGTAACGGAACTTTAAATAAAATTGAAAAGTTAGGCATACCTGTAGTGCTTGATGGAGCATGGACAGAACAAACGCCTCTAGGTCGCGCAGAATGGATTAAATTTATAGCTGCTTTTTTTGATAAGGATAAGGAAGCAAATACCATATTTAAAGACATAGAAATTAATTATTTAGAAGCTAAAAAACTTGCTAAAAACACAAAAAACGCCCCCAACGTATTATCTGGGTCTTTATTTAAAGATATTTGGAACATGCCTGGCGGTAATAGTTTTGTTGCGCAATATTTAAAAGATGCCAACACCAACTACGTATGGAAAAATAACACAGCAACCGGCAGCTTACAGTTAAACTTTGAGGCTGTTTTAGCTAAAGCGGAAAACACAGAATTATGGATTGGAGCTGGGTCGTTTAAAAATAAAAAAGAGATGCTAACTTTACATAAAGGATATGCTTATTTTAAAGCCTTTAAAGAAAACAACATCTATACTTTTACAAAAAAAATTGGAGCAAAAGGCGGATTATTATATTATGAACTAGGCCCACTGCGCCCCGATTTAATTTTAAAAGATATTATAAAAATTGCACACCCCGAAGTACTACCTAATTACGAGTCGTATTTTTTTAAACGTTTAAATTAATTTGAAACAAGCTAATACATATAGCATTACTTTTTTATTAATAGCCATCGGGTTAGTGCTTTGCTTTGTAACAAATATAAGTTTAGGATCTGTATCTATACCGAACATAAAAATTATAGAAAGTTTTTTTACACCATTAAAGAATACCTCTTGGCAACATATTATAATAGACTATAGATTACCAAAAGCATTTACAGCTATTATTGTTGGTTCGGGGCTTGGAGTGTCTGGACTTATGATGCAAACTTTATTTAAAAACCCGCTTGCTGGTCCATATGTATTGGGCATAACCTCTGGTGCTAGTTTGGGTGTAGCACTAGCTTTTATGGGTGCGTCTTTTTTAAGTGGGTTTTTAGTTATTAATTTTACATCGAAATGGAGTATTGTAATGGCTGCTAGTATAGGTAGTTTTTTAGTTTTGTTGTCTGTTATTATAGTATCGGCTAAAATTAAAGATACAATGGCTTTACTTATTATTGGTCTTATGTTTGGTAGTCTTACTGCGGCATTGGTTAGTGTGCTGTCTTATTTTAGTTCGGCAGAAGAGTTACAACAGTATATATTTTGGGGGTTTGGTAGTCTTGGTAATTTAACCTGGCAAGAATTAAAGGTTTTATCTGTTATTTATGG
>CALHCQ010000087.1 GCA_937936645.1 uncultured Algibacter sp. | reverse complement strand
GAAGCAACAGCGTACAACACAGAAAACTATACTAATGCCACAGCAATAGTTGTAGGTACAGAAGCTACAGGACTAAGCGATGCTTGGCGTAAACATTCTAAACAAAATATTAAAATTCCTATGCAGGGGGTCATAGACTCTATGAATGTATCTGTTGCTGCTGGTATATTAGTTTTTGAAGCTAAAAGGCAACGTCATTTTAAATAAAAAACATCATGACCGCAACAACATTATTTTACATCATAATTGGTATACTAAGCTTTAGTTTTCTTCTAGAAAGAATAATAGGACATTTAAATGCAAAACATTATAATGATACCTTAAGTGAAGAAATAAAAGACATTTACAATGATGTCGAGTATAAAAATACTCAGAACTACAAGGCCTTAAATTACAAGTTTAGTTTACTAACGTCTACATTTACTTTTGTAACAACACTTAGTTTTATAATATATAATGGTTTTAGTTATATAGATCATATAGCCAGACAGTACAGCCAAAACCCTATAATAATTGCTCTAATATTTTTTGGTATTATAGCCTTGGGGAATACACTAATAAACATCCCCTTTTCATACTACAGCACTTTTGTTATTGAAGAAAGGTTTGGATTTAACAAAACAAGTAAAAAAACCTTTGTTCTAGACAAAATTAAAGGACTCATTATTACAGCCATTGCTGGAGGTGCTTTGTTAGCACTTGTTATATGGATTTATCTTACGGTACAATATTTCTGGATTTACGCTTGGGGCTTAATAACAATAGTTTCATTGCTTATTAATATGTTTTATTCTAAATTAATTGTACCATTATTTAATAAACAAACAGCATTACCACAAGGCAATTTAAGAGACGGTATATCTAAATATACACAATCGGTAGGTTTCGAAATCGATAAAATTTATGTCATAGACGGTTCTAAACGCAGCACAAAAGCAAACGCTTATTTTTCTGGGTTTGGTAGTGAAAAACGTGTAACTTTATATGACACACTCATAAATAATTTAAACGAAGAAGAAGTTATAGCAGTATTGGCTCACGAAGTTGGCCATTATAAAAGGCGGCATATAATATATAACATTATAACCTCAACCCTACTAACAGGGCTAACATTGTTTTTATTCGCTTTGTTTGTATCAAACGCAGTATTATCTCAAGCTTTAGGTGTTAGTAAACATAGCTTCCATATTGGGCTTATTGCTTTTGGTATTTTATATACTCCATTCTCAGAAATAACAGGTTTAATAATGAATTTTATATCTAGAGCTTTCGAATATCAAGCAGATAATTATGCTAAAAACACATACAAAGCCACACCTTTAATTACAGCCTTAAAAAAGCTATCTAAAAACAGTATGAGTAACTTAACACCTCACAAAGCACATGTATTTTTAAATTATTCGCATCCAACATTATTACAGCGCATTAAAAATTTAAATAAAAACACTTAATATTTGTAAGTTTCTTTCTATTGTTACCACTACCTATGCTTAACCAATAAAAGTGTACTATTAATGACTAACATGAAACAAAAAACAGTATTAATAGCCACATCAATATGTGCGCTAACAGTATTTAACAGTTGTAAGCAAAAAGAAACAGCTACACAACCACAAGAAGAAGCAGTAGTTAAGGAAGCTCCTGCTGTAGTTTACGACACCAATAACCCTAAAACAATAGTTAATGCAGTTGCAAAAGCTACAGGTGGCTTAGACAATTTAAAAGCACTAAAAGATGTTGTTTTTGATTACCATTATGTGCAACCCGATGGAAAAAAAGATATTTCGCAAGAACGCTATATTTTTAACAACGAAATTTCTTGGGCAAAATATACACAACACGATATTAATGTTGCACCGCAATTAAAAGGTAATGTTATTCAATTTTTTGACGGTAAAAAAGCGTTTGTTTATAATGAAGGGAAAGCTATAGAGGATCCAAACATTGTAGGTGTTGGGCAATTTTTACGCCAAGCAAATTACATGTGGTTTACTATGATGTTTAAATTAGGAGATCCAGGAACCATACATAAATACCAAGGACAAGAAGTTGTAGACGGAAAAACTTACGACAAAATATTTGTAACCTATGATGCTGCTGTAACAGGAAAAAAAGAAAACGATGTCTACATACTGTATGTAAACCCAAAGACGCATTTAGTAGATCAATTTAAATTTTCTGTACCTGCATTTAAAATAGTAGAACCAATATTATTGGCTAAATTGACCTACCAAAATATAAAAGGGATACAAGTTATAACGAGAAGACAAATGTTTTCTCCAAACCCAAAAGGAGAAGGCTATGTACCCATGGTAGACCAAAAAACTATAAATGTTAAATTTAATAACGGCTTTACTGCATCGCAACTAGCTGCAATTACAAAATAGTATTACAACACCAGTAAAAAAGCGCCCTAAAATATATTTTAGGGCGCTTTTTTTTACGTATTAATAAAAACAATATCACGTGGTAAACTTATAATCATATTTTACAAAAGCAGAACACTACTATTAACAAAAATGCCTATCTTTGCAACTTCAAACTCAAAATATTTGAGTTAAATTCCTCAGAGTGAGGATGTGTTACTGGAAGTTTAAGGTTAAGTATGTCGATTCGCTTCTTTATGTAACACCACATAACAAAATCGAATACTTATACAAGAATGAGCACATTCCAAGAACTAGGTCTTAATCAAGACCTTTTAAATGCAATTACAGATTTAGGATTTACAAAACCAAGTGAGGTACAAGAAAAGGCAATCCCTATTCTTTTAGAAACCGAAACCGATTTAGTCGCTTTAGCACAAACAGGTACAGGTAAAACCGCTGCTTTTGGTTTTCCTATGTTAGAAAAAATTGATGTAAACAGTAGAACCACTCAAGGTTTAATACTAAGCCCAACCAGAGAACTTTGTTTACAAATAACTAACGAAATGAAACAATATGGTAAGTACTGTAAAGGCTTAAATGTTGTTGCTATTTATGGAGGGTCTAGTATACACGACCAAGCCAGAGATGTAAAGCGTGGTGCACAAATTATTGTAGCAACACCTGGTAGAATGAAAGATATGATTAGTAGACGTATGGTCGATATATCTAAAATACAATACAGTGTTTTAGATGAGGCAGACGAGATGCTTAACATGGGCTTTAAAGAAGACATTACAGATATTTTATCGCACACGCCAGAAGATAAAAATACGTGGTTATTCTCTGCAACAATGCCTAGAGAAGTAGCTGCTATTGCAAAAAACTTTATGGCAGACCCACAAGAAATAACTGTGGGTAACAAAAACGAAAGTACAACAAACGTTTCTCACGAGTATTATATGGTTAATGCCAGAGATCGTTACCAAGCTTTAAAACGTTTAGCCGATGCTAATCCAGATATTTTCTCGGTTGTGTTTTGTAGAACAAAACGCGATACACAACGTGTAGCAGAACAACTTATAGAAGATGGTTACAGTGCAGGTGCATTACACGGCGATTTAAGTCAAAACCAAAGAGATTTGGTAATGAAATCTTTTAGAAACAAGCAAATACAAATGCTTGTAGCAACCGATGTTGCTGCGCGAGGTATAGATGTAGATAATATTACGCATGTAATAAACTATCAATTACCAGACGAAATAGAAACCTATACACACCGATCTGGTAGAACAGGTCGTGCTGGTAGAACAGGAGTTTCTATGGTTATAGTTTCTAGAAGTGAAACCAGAAAAATAAAAAGTATAGAGCGTATTATTAAACGTAAATTCGACAAAAAAGAAGTGCCAGACGGTATGGAAATTTGCGAAGTACAACTTATGGCTCTAGCTAATAAAATACATAACACAGAAGTTAACGACGAAATAGAGAAATATTTAACTAACATTAATCAATTATTCGAAAATACGAGTAAAGATGAGTTAATAAAGAAATTTTTCTCTGTAGAGTTTTCTCGTTTTTATAATTACTACCAAAAATCTAAAAACTTAAACGTAAGCGAAGGCTCTAGAGATCGCGAAAGCAGAGACGATTTTAGTAAAAATTCTAACTCGGCACGTTATTTTATTAACGTAGGTAGCAAAGATGGTTTCGATTGGATGAAACTTAAAGATTTCTTAAAAGAAGTTTTAGAATTAGGTAGAGACGACGTCTTTAAGGTAGAAGTAAAAGACAGTTTTTCATTTTTTAATACAGAAAAAGATCAGCAAGAGAAAGTACTTGCTTTCTTTACCGACTACAAACACGAAGGTCGATTTGTTAATGTAGAAGTATCTGAAAATCGTGGCGGAGGAAGACGTAACGATAGACGTGGCGGCAGAAGACGCGACGATAAAAAAGGAGGTGGTTTTGGCAATAGAAATGGTCGACGCAGTAATGGCGGAGATTCATACTCTAAATCAAGACGTTCAGAATCTGGTTCTAGAGAAGAAAGACCAAGACGCTCTAGACGTTAAACGAACAACAAAACATACAAGTCACGCTACATTAACAAAAAAACATTTATTTTTTTGTTAATTATAAGTCAAAATAAAACATTACAGCATTAAATGCCGTAATGTTTTATTATTTTTATAGAACATATTAAGCTGTTTTTTATAATGAAAAAAAATTATGCCCTATTAATATTATTTATATGTTGCTCATTTATTTATGGGCAAGATGCAGATATGGCTATAGGGGTTATTGTAAACGCAGCAAACGACAAGCCTTTAGAAAGTGTTAATATTGTTAATCTAAACCAAGTTATAGGAACAACAACCAATAACGAAGGGAAGTTTGAAATACAAGCAAAATTAAATGATACTATACATTTATCTTATTTAGGATTTAAATCCATAAAAGTTAGAGTTACTAACGACTGGTTAAAATTTGGAAGCTCTAAAATAGAATTAACAGAACTGGCTTTAGCACTAGAAGAAGTTATTGTATCTAATGTTAAACTAACAGGCTTTCTAGAAATAGATGTAAAACGCGTTCCTGTAAATAATACTTCTAGAAGATATAATATACCAGGCTTACCTAATGCAGGCTACGAATCTTCTAGCAAGGCACAAGCTATTAATAGAATACTTGGAGCTGTATTTAATCCTGCCGACTTTTTACATCGCACCTTTAGTAAAAGAAACGTAGAATTACGTAAACTAAAGAAAATGAAAAAGAACGACGAGATTCGTAATATTTTAGCCTCGCGCTTTGATAGAGAAATGCTCACTGCTTTACTTAATGTAAATCGTGTAGATTTAGATGAAATGATAAGCCAATGTAATTACTCTAAAGGTTTTATAAAAACCGCTAACGATTTACAAATTCTAGACGCCATTAGCGAATGTTATGAAGAGTATAAATTGGTAAGCAGAGGACGTAAAAAAAGAATTTAAGTCCCTTTTTCTGTTTTTAAAATAGCAATGTGTCTTTTTAATCGTTCTAAATCAAAACTTAAAGTACCGTTGTAAACACCTCTTATATATCCTTTTTTATCGACTAAAATAAAATTTTCTGTATGTATAAATTCAGAGTTTGTTTGGGTTTTATTGAAATCTTCGTCTGCAAAATAGCTCGTTCTAGCTATATCATATAAATCATCCTTTTTACCTGTTACTAAATGCCATTTTTTAACGTTTACTTTATTAGTAATAGCATAACGTTTTAAAACAGGTATAGAATCTTTCCATGGCATAACCGTATGCGATAAAAACATAATGTCTGGATCTTGTTTATACCATTCTTGTAAAGCATACATACCTTTTGCTAATTTGGGGCAAATACCAGGGCAAGATGTAAAGAAGAAATCGGCAATATATATTTTATCTTTAAAAGTTTTATTGGTTATAGTTTTTCCATTTTGATTATAAAATGTAAAATCTTTTATTTTATGCTTAGCTATCCCCCA
>CALHCQ010000086.1 GCA_937936645.1 uncultured Algibacter sp. | reverse complement strand
GGGACAATTTGCCATTCAACCTGCTTGGAAAAAAGATAGCTCGACCTACAGATCAACGATTAAAAGTTGGTGTGCTATTTCAAGATTACGTGAAAAAAACACCCAATTTAAAGGCATATATAAATTTGGTTTATCAAACAGGCCTTCCTGGAGGATCGCCTACAGGGGCAGATCCTTTCGAATTTCAACAACGCTTGCGCGACTACAGAAGGGCCGATATAGGTCTTTTTTATGAATTAGTAATTCCTGATAAAAAAACAAAACATTTTGCTTTTTAAACCACTTTAAATCTTTTGAAGTTGGATTTGAGATCTTTAATATTTTTGATTTTAAAAATGCTGCTACCAATACTTTTGTAAGAGACTCCAACAGTGGCGATTAATTTGCTATTCCTAACTTCTAGACTTCTTAACATCAAGCTGAGAATGCAACTATAAAAAGCTAAATTGTTGTTCTTTTTTTTTGTTAAAAACATCTAATTCAAAAAAAAAATACAATAAATAAATATATCAAACGTTGTAGAGAGAAAATAAAAAAAATTGTTAAAAACTAACTCTATAATTGTTATGAAAATTAATCTCAGGTTTATACCAACTGCTTGCCTTAATTTAAGTGTTTTATCACTTAGCTTATTAGCTAGTTACAGTGCCAATGCGCAATCCCAAAAATGTTTTGAAGAGACCTCCAATGGAGTTATAGCCATTGAAGCTGAAGGTTTTTTTTCACAAGAAAAAACAAGTAAAAGAGAATGGTTTGTAATTGGTAATGGTGCAAATACTCCCAAACCAGATCCTGATGGTAGCCATGCTAGCGACGCAAGCGGTGGAAGATATATAGAAGTACTCCCAGATACGAGAGTGATAGGTCATAGTGGACCTGGGCCTGAAGATCCTCTCGTTAGAGGTGAAAATTTTTCTGATAAAGCTGGTGAATTAGCTGTATTGAACTATAGAGTTAATTTTAAAACCGCCGGAAAATATTTTGTTTGGGCTCGATTATATTCTTCCGGTCCTGAAGATAATAGTATACATGTAGGTATAAATAATACTTGGCCAAAGTCTGGAGAGCGCATGCAATGGTGTGTACGAAGAAAATGGGAATGGGAAAGTAAACAACGAACTAAAGATCAACACTGCGGTGTTGAACGACAAATATTTATAAATGTTCCTTCTCCTGGGGTGCATACCTTCCAGATTTCTATGCGTGAAGATGGTGTTGAGGTGGATAAAATTATTTTATCTAAAGCTTACACCAAACCTACAGGTAAAGGCCCCGCTGCAAAAACTGGCGATTGTGCTGCAACTACAACTAGCTCCAATTCATGCGACTTACCTAACATTACCAATAAATCAAGCATAGCAGTAGTTGCTGATGGTAATTCACCTGATCCTGACGATATTGGTGCCACTGCAGTAAGCTTAGCTTTATTAAAAGCTTTTGGAATCGAGAAAGACTTAGTATACTATTCTCACTCGTGTGACTTAGATCCTTTTAGTGGGTCAAGACAAACAATAAATGCTAGAGAAGAATTAAACAGACAACGATTAATGCAGACTTCCTGCGATGGAACTGCATCGAGATGGGGAGGTTATGATGGAATAACTTTTTACAACTGTCGTACTCAAAGAAAATTAGCTACCGATAAATTGAGGGATGCTATCAATGCAGCTACTAGCACTAAACCTTTAGCAATTATTTTAGCTGGAGAACCTGACTTGATTTATGACGCTATTAATGCTGCTCAAAGCGCCAAAAGAAGATTGGTTACTATAATCTCCCATCACGTTGCAAATGAAGAAAGTGCTGATGAAGCTGGTAAAAACATTTCTGATTTAGTAAAAAGATTTACCACAGTAAAATTAGTAAGAATACCTGACCAAAATGAAAAGTTAAAAACAAAATTAGCTACTTGGCATTGGGCTAGAGACCATAAAGACAGCAGATTAAACTGGTTATGGCAACAAGGTAAAATAGCAGAAGAAGACAATGTAGTCGGATTCCAAAAGGGGGATTTTGATTGCTCTGATGCCGGGATGTTATATTTTCAAATTACAGGAAATCGAGCACCTGGAGTAAGAGAAGTTAGAGAATCTTTGTTATGCTACATAGATGGAGAAAACTCTGGTGCACCTAATACAAATCCTACGGCTAACAGCGCACCCGTAATAAGCATAACTTCTCCTGCTGATGGAGCTACTTTCACCTTAGGTGATGTAATCTCCTTAAAGGCAAATGCAAGTGATCCTGACGGAAATCTTGATAAAGTCAACTTCAAAATAAATGAAGACTTCTTCAAAACAGATAATAGTAGGCCTTTTGAAAATAGTTTTACTCCTACAGAAGCAGGTACTTATATCATTGGGGCAAGAGCTTTTGATAAAGATGGTTTAGCAACAGAAAGAAAGGTAACTATAATTGTAAACGAAGCAGTAATACCTAATAGAGAACCAGAAGTTGCTATTTCATCACCAAAAAACAATGAGACATTTCAGTTAGGTGAAGAAATTACTTTATCGGCTAATGCTTCGGATCCAGATGGTAATTTAGACCGAGTGAACTTTAAAATAAATGAAACTTTTTTCAAAACAGATAATCAGCGTCCATTTACTAACGTATTTACGCCTGATAGTCCTGGTACATACAAAATAGCAGCCAGAGCTTTTGATAAGGATGGACTTTCTTTTGAATCATTTGTAACTATTACTGTAGAGGTTGTTTTATCTACCGAAAGCTTCTTAAACCCTAATAGTACTCAAAGAGTAAAATTATATCCTTCACCAACAGTAAACACATTAAATATTGAAGGACTTACAAATAATAATACACCGGTATCTATTGTGGATATCTCTGGAAAAATAGTATTAAACACAGTAGTAAGTAAAGGCAATCCTGAAATATCAGTTTCTAACTTAGCTAAAGGAATGTACTTCTTTAAAATCAACAATAATTCAAACCAAAAAACGATAAGTTTTATAAAAAATTAAAATCTCTGTACAATAAAATATGAAAACTTATTTAGTAATTAGCCTCTTTTTTGTTGCTTTTTGGAGTAGCATTAACGCGCAAAACAGGGGCTTACTCGAAGCAGATTAGACTAATTCTTCTAGGACGAGAGAAAATATTAAATACCCGTTAAATGTATTTAATAGAATTTCCCCAACTAGTCCTCGTATGTACTAGCGATCGACTCCTGCCGAGTGCCGTGTTCGAGTAAGTACACGAGTAAAAAAATAAAAAAGTGAAAGCTTCTAAAGAGATTTAGGAGCTTTTATTGGTTTTTTAAGAAGAGAAAAGAAAGCTTATTTGGTTTTAAAGTCTCTTAAAAAAGCATCAAGAGTAAGTAATAATGCTTCTTTTTCTTTATTAGGCAAATTGTTAATCTTGTTAAGGCGTTTAAGCATTAAAGGATCTTGCAAAGCATTATTGTCATTAGTTTCCCCCGATAGCGCCCGATGGCTCGGACAGCAAATAAATACAAACGTGCCCCTGATGGTCCTCGTGTGCGCTAGCGCTTCGTCTGTGACCGAGTGCCAACCCCCGTATTCTATGATTAAAACAAGTGTTCCTTTGTAGGCAGCTCTTTGCTTTATTAGCTTAGCCTTCGAGCTCATTAAGGATTTAAGTTTTGTTATTGATTTGTCAACTTTTTTAGAAGGTTTTATTTCATCTTTTAGGCGATAACCATAGCGTGCATCCTTTTGCATCCACTTTATCATCCTTACCTCTAACAATACCCATAGGTCGTTTGATGTCTAAGGCAGGAGCTATAAAATAGTTACATTCTTTATCATCAAAAAAAAAGTAGTAATCAAATGAGAATACATTCCAGTATATTTAAATACAAATAGAACTTTAGAGGTGTCTTCTTCATTTTGATTTACCCATTTTAAAAACTCAAATAGACCTTTCTTTGTATTAGAAAATTGATTGTTTAATTGAGATAAATGAATGCATACATCGATATTATTTTTACAAGGCAACTATATTTTAATGTGTTGGCAGATAGTGTAAGTTATTGCAGAAAAGAAAAAGGAATGCAGTTATATTGTTACTGTTTCATGCCAAGTCATGTACATTTTATATTTAGGTCGGCAAACGAACAGCCTATGGAGTTGTTAAGAGATTTTAAGCGATATACATCCAAAAAAGTTATAGAAGCCATAGAAGGCAATCCACAAGAAAGTCGTAAAGCGTGGTTGCTATGGATGTTCGAGCGAGCAGGAAAAAAGCAAGGTAATGTTACGAAATACCAATTCTGGCAGCATCACAATAAGCTCATAGAATTATGGAGTGAAAAAGTCATCAAACAAAAAATAGAGTATATCCATAACAACCCTTTAGAAGTGGCTTTGTGGCTAATGCAGTAGATTGGAAATACTCAAGTGCCAGGAATTACCAAGGCGATAATACCGTTTTAGAGATAGATAATGTTGTTTTTTAGTTGAAAAAACACAACATTTAAGTGATATTGTAATTCTATTGTAATATCATGTAACAGTATCTTATAACCCCTGTAAGTACAAAAAATGAGACTCATTGATATGTGTTTTTTTGTTGTTTTAACTTAAGATTATCTACTTATAAGTTGCTTTTTAATTATTTTAAGCAATCAAAACCAATCGTTTTTTTGTTAAATACAGCTTTTAAACCACGTTATAAGTTATAAAATAAGCGTTAAAAATGAGCGATACCAAAACAGACTAAATCTTGTAGATAAAAACCAATATTTTTAGGTTTTTTTATTAACATATTATTGTTAATTTTTTTTTGAACTAGGGCGATAGCCCGATTTTATTAGGCTTTTGCCTTTTGTTAACTAAGACTGTTGATAAACATATTAAAACGGTCTCTCTTTTTTTCATAATTTTATAATCTCATCTTATATCTAGAACAAATCTAAACGGTACAGCGCAATGGAAGTTACACACATTATTAAAAGAGATTTTACAACAAAACCTTTTCATTTAGACAAAATCACAGCAGCGGTTTTAAAAGCCATGGAGGTTGTTAATCAGGGATCGCATGAAGATGCCCAAAATGTTGCTATAGCTGTTTACAAAAGCTTATTAGAGCGTAAAAATCTAGATGAAAACTATATTCCAACCATTGAGGAAGTACAAGATATTGTAGAAACAAAATTAATGGAGGCTGGTTTTTCTAACACGGCTAAAACATATATTTTATACAGAAATAAAAGAGCTCAAGAACGTAAAACCGATATTTTTGAAAAACGTATAAACTTAAAACCATACGAGTATCCACAATTATACGAATATGTACCAGCCATAAGACACTCGTATTGGATACATACTGAGTTTAATTTTACCAGCGACATACAAGATTTTAAAACCCGACTAACACCCGTAGAGCAGAGTGCTATAAAAAATACGATGTTAGCCATTTCTCAAATAGAAGTTGCTGTAAAATCTTTTTGGGGCGATTTATACCAAAGAATGCCAAAACCAGAAATAGGAGCGGTTGGGTCTACATTTGCAGAAAGTGAAGTAAGGCATGCCGATGCTTATTCGCATTTATTAGAAATATTAGGATTAAATAAAGAATTTAAAGCACTAAAAAAGAAACCGGTAATTATGAAGCGCGTTCAGTATTTAGAAACTGCACTTCGTAATAGTAAAAGTGATAACAATAAAGAGTATGCAGAAGCTGTACTACTATTTTCGTTATTTATAGAACACGTTTCTTTATTTTCTCAATTCTTAATTATCATGGCCTTTAACAAACATAGAAATATGTTAAAAGGTATATCTAATGTTGTAGAGGCAACGTCTAAAGAAGAGCAAATACACGGCGATTTTGGTATAGATCTTATTAAAATATTAAAAGAAGAACACCCAGAGTGGTTTACAGATACTTATCACGAACACATTAAACAACTATGTATTGATGCTTTTGATGCAGAAGGCGATCTAGTCGATTGGATTTTTGAGGCAGGAGAATTAGATTTCTTACCAAAAGACGTTGTAAACGAGTTTTTAAAGAATCGTTTTAATAAATCTTTAGAAAGTATTGGTATACAAAAAGTTTTTGATGTAAATGAAGCCCTTATTGCAGAAACCGAATGGTTTGACGACGAGATTATTGGTACCAAACATGGCGACTTTTTTGTAAAGCGATCTGTAAACTATAGTAAAAGAACACAAAGTATAACTTACGAAGACCTATTTTAGATAATGAAGAAAGACACACTATTAAACGACGAACAAATCAATTTATCTAATACTAATAAAGATATTCTTGCAGCTAGAAAGCAAGCATTAGCAAAAGCCAAAGAAAACCATAATGCAGGTTTTGATTGGTTAAATGAAAATAGCCGTAAGTTTTTAAAAGCAGGTTATTTAAGTGAAGGTGTATCGCCAGAGCAGCGTATGCGTGAAGTTGCAGATCGTGCTGAGCAAATTTTAAAAATACCAGGCTTTTCAGATAAATTTTACAATTACATGTCTCAAGGCTATTACTCGTTAGCCTCTCCGGTATGGTCTAATTTTGGAAAAAAACGAGGATTACCAATAAGTTGTTTTGGGTCGCATATAGATGATGATGTCGGTAACATTTTATTTAGCCAGTCTGAGGTAGGAATGATGTCCAAACTAGGAGGAGGTACTTCTGGCTATTTTGGTAAAATACGTCATCGTGGTGCCGCTATAACCAACAATGGTGAAGCTTCTGGAGCAGTACATATTATGCGTTTATTTGAATCTATGGTCGATGTTGTAAGTCAAGGCTCTGTAAGACGCGGGCGATTTTCTCCGTACCTTCCTGTAGAGCATCCAGACATTATGGAGTTTTTAGAAATAGGATCTGAAGGAAACCCTATTCAAGAGCTTACACATGGTGTAACCGTGACCAATAAGTGGATGGAAGAGATGATTGCTGGCGACATTGAAAAACGTAAAATATGGGCCAAAGTGTTACAGTCTCGTGGCGAGATGGGTTACCCATATGTGTTCTTTACAGACAATGCTAATAATAATGCACCAGATGTTTATAAAGACAAATCGCACCCTATATACGCAAGTAATTTATGTACAGAAATTATGTTGCCATCTAACGACCAATGGTCTTTTGTATGTGTACTATCTAGCATAAACGTACTTAAATATGATGAGTGGAAAGATACGGATGCTGTAGAAACCATGATTTATTTTCTTGATGCTGTAATTACAGAGTTTTTAGAAAAACTAGAAAATTATAAAAACTCTGAGAGCAGGGAAGACCGCCAAACATTTTTGTTTATGGAGCGTGCTTATAATTTTGCAAAAGAAAACAGAGCCTTAGGTTTAGGTGTGTTAGGTTGGCACTCACTACTACAATCTAAAATGTTAGCTTTTAATAGTCAAGAAGCTTATAATTTAAATAGTGAGATATTTAAAAAAATACAAGAAAAATCTAATAAGGCGTCTGTAGAACTGGCTAAACAATTTGGAGAGCCGGCTGTTTTAAAAGGATACGGCAGACGTAATACCACTTTAAATGCTGTGGCACCAACAACATCATCTGCATTTATATTAGGGCAAGTATCTCAGGGTATAGAACCTATTTGGTCTAATATTTATGTAAAAGATATTGCAAAGATAAAGACCACCATAAAAAACCCGTTTTTAGTAGATTTACTAAAAGCTAAAGGTATGGATACTCCAGAGGTATGGAGAAATATAAGAGACCGTGACGGATCTGTGCAACATTTAGATTTTTTAACAGAAGCTGAAAAAGACGTCTTTAAAACCTATTCTGAAATCGATCAGATGGATATTATTTATCAAGCAGCAAACCGCCAAAATCATATCGATCAAGGGCAATCTGTAAACATTATTATTCATCCAGATATGCCAACAAAAGACATCAATAAAATACATATTACAGCTTGGAAACTAGGTTTAAAATCTTTGTATTACCAACATAGTATGAATGCTGCACAAAAGTTTAAACAAAAGAAAGATTGTGCAAGCTGCGAAGCTTAAAAGCGTAACATATATAAAATAAAAAAGATCATCATTATAGATGATCTTTTTTTGTTTAATGTGGCAATTTATCTTTTAAAACGCCATATAAATAGGTGCCAAACATTGCCGCTAGAATAACAATAATTATAGGTGTAAATCCAGCCCCTAAAAGCGTAAACATAGGTCCAGGGCAAGCACCTGCTAAAGCCCAACCTAAACCAAAAATAATACCGCCAATTAGGTAGCGTTTATAACCCTTTGCTTTGGCTTGTATATGTATGGTTTCGCCGTAAAAAGACTTTATTTTGTAATGTTTAATACAATAAGTACAAATGATGCCTATAACTAAAGCCGATCCTATTATACCGTACATATGAAATGATTGAAACTTAAACATTTCGTAAATACGAAACCAAGAAGCTGCTTCTGATTTAAACATGGTAATACCAAAAAATATTCCGATAAATAAATAGATTATAGATCTCATAACTTAAAAAATAAAAGGATAAATAAAATGAACCATAACGAGGCCGCCAATAAAAAAGCCTATAACAGCTATTAAAGATGGGCGTTGTAAGTTACTTAAACCAGATATAGCATGCCCAGATGTACAACCGCCAGCATACCTTGCTCCAAAACCAATACATAGTCCTCCTAAAACTAATATTAGTATGTTTTTAGGACTTTGAAAAACAGCGTCGCCAAACAATTCTACAGGCATATAAGCAGAGTTTGCACTGTTAATACCTAGTGTTTTAAGATTTGTAACGGTATCTGGGTTTAAAGTAACAGCTAAATTTGGTGTCATAAAACAGGAAGCTATAAAGCCGCCTAATACAGCACCTAAAGCAACCAAAAGATTCCATTTTTGTGTTTTCCAGTTAAATTTAAAAAAGTTTGTACTACGGCCTGCACCACATAAAGTGCATAATGTTTTTAAGTTTGACGACATACCAAAGTTTTTGCCAACCATAAGTAGTAAAAACATAATAAAAGCAATAGCAGGACCAGATATGTACCATGGCCACGTTGCATAAATCCAATTCATAAATATAATTTGTTTAATAAAGTAACATTATTAGTATTAACAAAGGGTTTCTAACTTAAAATAAGTAAAATTTGTTATATACTATTTAGGTTTTTTGTTTTATGCGGGGTAAAAACCGCCCTGTTTTGTTTTTGTATAGCGCATAGGTTTTAAATTTAGATAAAAGTTTTTTTTCTTCGTAAAAAGATTTTTTGTAGAGTAAAATGAAAATAAAAAAAGCAACAATACATTTATAAGCAGAGTTTGTACATATAGCGTAACCAAACACGATGCATAAAAGACCTGTGTATATAGGATGCCTTATGTATTTGTAAATGCCGTGTTTAATTAAAACACCATTTTCTTTGGGAGTAGGAAAAGGCGAAAGGTTTTTATTTAATAAAAAGAAAGACATTATTATTAAAACAAAACCAAGGCATATTAAGGGGTATCCAATACCCGTTAATTTACAAGGGATACCAAGCGTTGTTATTTTTAGTTCTATAAAGTAAGCTAGAAATAATAGGACTTGTAGACCAACAAATAGGTAATCTTTTTTTAATAACGTCATTTTATTTGATGATGATGTACACACAGGTAAATAATGCGGCACAAATTAGACAAACTAAAATTAACTTTACAGCGTTTTTTTTCATGATGATGCACACATTACATCTGTTAGTTTAATGTGAGCTTCTTTAATTTTTTTAAAGCCCCCATTAATATCAATAATATTATGAATACCTCTGCTTTTTAAAATTGAAGCCGCTATCATACTTCTATAGCCTCCTGCACAGTATATGTAAAAAGGTTTGTCTTGTTTAAATTTACTTAAATGTGTGTTTATGGTGCTTAAAGGCGTGTTTTGAGCCTGTAACATGTGCTGGTTACGGTACTCTTCTTTTTTACGCACATCGAATACTAGAGGGGTTTCTTTTTGAATTTTTTTAAACGCTATGGCCGAAATTTGACTCACAACATCATACGCCATAGCTGCGTTTTTCCAAGCATTAAATCCGCCATTTAAATACCCCAATGTATTGTCGAAACCAACGCGAGAAAGTCGTGTTATAGCTTCGGTTTCTCGGCCTTCCGGAGCAACCAATAATATGGGTTGTTTTACATGGGTTATTAAGGCGCCAACCCATGGTGCAAACTGGCCGTCTAAACCTATAAATATGGATCTTGGTATATGTCCTTTTAAGAAATCGGCTTGATGTCTAACATCTAAAATGATAGCTCCTGTGTTATTAGCTGCCATTTCAAAAGCTTCAGGATTAAGTGCTTTGTCGCCTCTTTTTAAAACCTCATTAATATCCTCATAGCCCTCTTTATTCATTTTTACATTACTAGGAAAATAGTTGGGTGGTGGTTGCAGGCCTTCGGTTACTTCTGAAATAAATTCCTTTTTTGTTATGCCATTTCGTAGTGCGTAGTTTGTTTGTTTTTGATTACCTAGGGTATCTACAGTTTGTTTCATCATGTTTTTTCCGCAGGCCGATCCAGCACCATGCGCCGGATATACAATAACATTGTTAGCTAAAGGCATTATTTTTTCTTGTAAGCTTTGGTAAAGCATACCTGCAAGATCTGCACTGGTTAATCCGTTTGTGTCTTGTGCTAAATCTGGCCTACCTACATCGCCTAAAAATAAGGTGTCGCCTGTAAAAATAGCATGGTCTTTACCGTTAGCATCTTTTAAAAGGTAGGTTGTACTTTCTATAGTATGCCCAGGTGTGTGTAATGCTGTAATGGTTAGTTCGCCTAATTTAAAAACCTGTTTGTCTTTGGCTATAATAGCATTAAAATTGGGATTTGCCTTTGGTCCAAATATTATTGGAGCTCCTGTTTGTTTGGCTAGGGTTAGGTGTCCACTAACAAAATCGGCATGAAAATGAGTTTCAAATATATATTTAATTTTGGCTTTATTTAAGTCAGCTTTGTTTACATAGGATGTAATTTCTCGTAAAGGATCTATTATAGCAACCTCTCCATTGCTTTCTATGTAATAGGCGCCTTGTGCTAAACAGCCTGTATATATTTGTTCGATATGCATAATGACTATTGTTTTGTTTGTGATGTAAACTTAAACAGTATTTAAACTATTGGCAGTAACAAAAGTTACATAGGTTTATGTATTCGATATAGAGTGCCTATTTACAGGTCTTTTATTTTAATATAATTACGATGCAATTCAATTTTACCTATGTTTTCTAACTTTTTTAAAAGTCTAGAAATAACAACTCTAGAACTATGTAGTTCGTAAGCAATATCTTGATGTGTATTATGTATGGTGTTGTTATTATTTACACGAGATTTTTCTTTTAAATAATTTAATAAGCGTTGGTCCATGTTATTAAATGCTATGGTATCTATAGTATTTAGCATTTCGTTTAAACGGTTATGGTAGCTTTCAAAAACAAAATTTCTCCAAGATTTATATTTAGAGGTCCAAAGTTCTATATGTTGTATGGGTACTATAATAAGTTTTGTATTGGTTTCTGCAATGGCTCTTATTTCGCTTTTTGTTTGCCCTAAACAGCATGCCATTGTCATGGAGCAAGTGTCTCCTTTTTCAAGATAGTAGAGTAGGAGTTCATCGCCGTTTTTGTCTTCGCGAAGAATTTTTATAACACCAGATACAAGTAAAGGCATTCCTTTTATGTAGGAGCCAATATCCATTAATTTAAAGCCAGCAGGAACTTCTTTGTAGGTACCAACTTGAAGGATGTTATTAATTAATTCTTCTTCAAATAGATTACCGTAACTTGCTTTTAGTTCTTGAATCATGATATTAATTTTTAACGTCTTTTTTATCAAATTTAATAAAAAAATTAGCCCATATTATTTTTGATAAAGCGTAAATTAAAGGTAACAAAAAGAAGAGTATTATAACAAAGTTTATCATTAAACTTATTGGAGAAACCTTTTCTTTAAAAATAAAATGCAAGACAGCAACACTAATAAATAAAGCCACACCAAGTGCGTAAGATACATAATAAGAGCCTTGGTAAAAGCCTGTTTCTAATTCGAACTTTTGGTTACAAACATCGCATTTTTCTTTAACCTCACCTAATGTTTTAATGCGGTAAGGATGTCCTTTAAAAAAATCGCCTTTATGGCATTTGGGGCATTTCATTTTTAAAATTCCGTAAAGCTTTGTTTGTTTATACATGGTTATGCTTTTTTAAGTAAAAATAAATGAATGTAAGTTTGAAAACAGTAACAAACGTTACATATCTTGTAAATGTTAATTTTATAGTTTTTCTGTTAATTTTTATAAACTCTAGTCGCTTAATTGTATCTTTAAGTGTTAAAATATTTTAATTATGAAAAAGGTATTAATAGTATTTGGTTTTATCATGTTATTTACGGGTCGTGTGGCGGCTCAAGAGTGGCATACCGATTTTAATAAAGCGAAAACCATAGCAGCAGCAGAAGGTAAACCCATTGTATTAGCTTTTCAAGGCTCCGATTGGTGTAGCATTTGTGTTAAACAAGACAAACGTGTTTGGAGCACCGATATTTTTAAAAAGCATGCAGCAGACCATTATGTGCTTTTATTAGCCGATTTTCCTAAACGTAAAAAAAATGTTTTGCCAGAAGCACAAGCCCAAGCTAACGCTAAACTTGCTGCCATTTATAATAAGAAACAAATATTTCCATATGTGTTGGTACTAAACGAAAAAGGAGACGTTCTAGGAGAAACTAAATACAAAAAACTAGATGCAGCTAGTTTTATAAAATTATTAGATGCTTTTGTAAAATAAAAAAACGAGCAGCTTAGATACGTTTTATCTAATAAATTCATAATAAAATAGTAACTATTGTTTTTTGCAGTAGTTACTATTTTTATTTCTAGTAATTTTACATAACTAAATGGCAAAGAATTCTTGCTTCTATAAAAAAACATGATGCTTCATTATCTAGAAAAACAATTTTTTTTGAACAGTATTTTACAGTGGTTAATAGCTTTGCTATGTATTGTGGGGGGTATTTTTATAGCCAAACTATTGTATTGGTTGTTTAAAAAAACATCTAAGAAATTGGTTAAAAGTTCTAAAACTCTTTTAGACGATATTTTAATAGATACCCTAGAGAAACCTGCTGTACTAGCACTTGCTCTCTTTGGTTTTTACATTGGTACAAATCAATTAAACATGAGTGCCAATCTGCAGCTTCTTCTTACCAATACCAACAAAGTACTTATAGCGGTTTGCATTACTTGGTTTGTGTCTAGGCTTGTAAACGCTATACTTGCAGAGTATATGTTACCGGCTATAGAGGCCTCGCAAAGTACCTCTAAAAAACAATTGTTACCTATTTTAACAAAATTAATTACTATTGCTATTTGGAGCATAGGTATTATTATAGCTTTTAATTCTATTGGTTATAATTTAGCAGGGTTAATAGCAGGTTTAGGTATTGGTGGTTTAGCATTTGCTTTGGCAGCGAAAGACTATCTTCAAAATATTTTTGGAGGCGTTTCTGTATTTACCGACAAGCCTTTTAGTATTAACGATCGTATAAAGGTAGATGGTTTTGATGGCGTGGTAGAGGAGATTGGTATACGTAGCTCTAGAATTAGAACCTTATCGGGGTCTTTGGTAACCATACCCAACTCTAAATTTATAAGTAGTAGTGTAGAAAATGTAGCTTTAGAGCCTAACCGTAAAATAACACTTCGTTTAGGATTAACTTACGACACTAATATAGATAAAATGCAGGAGGCTATGTCTATTTTAAAATCCATAGTTCAAAATAATCAAGCTTTGGTAACCGAGACACCTATAGTATTTTTTGAAAATTTTACAGACTCCTCATTGTGTATACTTTTTATATATTATATAAGAAAAGGAGCCGATATACCTACAGCGCAAAGTGTCATTAATTTAGATATTCTAAAGCATTTTAATCAAGCTGGTTTAGAGTTTGCATTCCCTACACAAACCATATACACTATTAAGCAATAACACGATGGCTAGGTTTACAAAAAAAAAGAAAAATGAGATAGGACGAGCTCCAGATGAGTTGTTTTTTAGAGGAGATAAAAAGTTAGACCAAATGCAATTGCGTATCATAGATTTTGATGCTCAAAATTTTGAAGAAGTAAACCTCTCCAAAACAAAAGATGCTATAAAATATCTTGAAAAAAACTCGGTAACTTGGTTTAATGTAGACGGACTGCATAACCAAGAAACCATGGCTAATATAGCAAAAGTGTTCGCGTTAGATAATTTGATTCTAGCCGATGTTATGGACACACAGGCAAGGCCTAAAGTTCATGAATACGATAATTGTTTGGCCTTGTCTATTAAAATGCTAAGACAGACAAATACAGCAGGTACTATAGTAGTAGAAAACCTAAGTTTAATACTCACCAAATCGGTATTAATATCTTTTCAAGAGAGTGATAACGATATTTTTAATCCCATACGCGAGCGTATTAAAAACGAAAAAAGGCGCATAAGAAAATCTGGAACCGATTATTTAATGTATGCCATGTTAGACATTGTAATAGATCATTACATTTACATTATAAGTAATCTTGGCGATAAAATAGAAGCTCTCGAAGTCGATTTACTAGACCAACCTAATCAAAACTTATTAGAAGCTATTAATACTTTAAAAAAGGAACTTAATTTTTTACGTAAAAATATAAAGCCCGCTAAAGAGATGATATTAACGCTCTCTAAAATAGATTCTGATTTTATTACCGATGAAGCCTTAGTACATTATAAAGAACTCGTAGGTAACATTAATCAAGCTATAGAGTCTACAGATAGTTATAGAGAAATTTTATCCGATCAATTAAATATATACCACACCACCATAAGTTCTAAGCTAAACGATGTTATGAAATTATTAACCGTTTTTTCTGTGGTTTTTATACCCCTTACTTTTATTGCTGGTATATACGGTACCAATTTCGACTATATTCCCGAGTTAAAATACAGGTATAGCTATTTTATTATGATTGGTATAATGGTGGTTATGGCCATAGCTATGTTATACTATTTTAAAAAGAAAAAATGGTTGTAGTTACATTTAAAAACCCATAGGAGTTAAAGCGCATAAACCCCTATGGATTGTATTTTATTTTACTTCGCAGGTATTCATTTTAAATAATGCGTATAATGGGCAAAAGCTAATTAGGCTCGTAAGTAAAAATACAGCTGCCACTGTTAATAATGTGTAAGCTAAAGCGTCATAAATCATATTTTGCCAAAATAAAACACCTATAGTTAAAGCAATTACTATGCGGATAGACTTGTCTAATCGTCCCATGTTTTTTTTCATAATATCTAGGTTTAAAAGTTAATAGTCGTTTCTTTTATGTCAAAAAATAGAATTCAAAATTAAGTTGTTTTATGTTTAATTCATGTAACTTATGTTACACGCGCTTTAATTTAAATACTTTAACTTTGGTAAAAACCGTATTTATGAAAATTATATTAGTGCTATGTGCCAGTGTTTTTACTTTTATAAACGCTTGCCAAACAAGTAATACAGATCCAAATTTGTTAAACGAAGAGGCTGTTAGAGCAACTGAAAAATTAGCACAAGTTGTTGGTGTAAAAGTGTCTGGTAATGCAAATAATTACACTTTTAGTGTTGGTATTTCTAGTCCAGACATAGGTTGTAAACAATACGCTAATTGGTGGGAAGTTATTACAGAAGACGGTACATTAATATACAGAAGAATTTTAGGGCATAGCCACGTAAACGAGCAGCCTTTTATACGAAGTGGTGGCGCCGTAAAAATTAAAGAAGACCAAACCGTTATTGTTAGAGCGCACATGAATACTACAGGTTATGGAACACATGTTTTTATTGGTAGTGTTAAAACAGGTTTTAAACAACAAATTATAGACAAGCAATTTAAGTCCGAAACAGCAAAATTACAACCATTGCCTAATGGTTGTGCCTTTTAATTTTTAAGCTTATGAATACATATATAAATGGTTTTGTAGATGAAGTATTAGGACGCATAGATTGGACTGTTAAGTCGATCCTGTTTGATGTGGATTGGTATAATAATTATTTCTGGGGACTAATAGCCATATCATTAATAGTATGGTTTTTAGAAATTGCTTTTCCTTGGCGAAAAGAGCAGTCTATATTTAGAAAAGACTTTTGGCTAGATGCTTTTTATATGTTTTTCAACTTTTTTATCTTTTCTATTATTATAGGTGGTTTTTATAAAATTATTCAGTTGGCGTTTAAAGATTTAGGTGTTAGTAGCTCTTCTATAGCCCTTTTTAACGCTAACCACTGGCCAGCATGGGCACAGTTAATTGTGTTTTTTGTGGTTTTAGATTTTGTACAATGGTTTACACATACTTTATTACACAAGTACGCGTTTTTATGGAATTACCATAAAGTACACCATAGTGTTAAAGAAATGGGCTTTGCTGCACATTTAAGGTACCATTGGATGGAGAATATTTTATACAAACCCTTAAAAACATTTGCTGTAATGTTACTGTTTGGTTTTGAGCCAGAACAAGCATTTATTGTTCATTTTATAGCTATTACCATAGGTCATTTTAATCATTCTAATATTAAAATTACTTGGGGTGTCTTTCGTTATGTTATTAACAATCCTGTTATGCATCTTTACCACCATGCTTATACATTACCCAAAGGGCGTTATGGTGTTAATTTTGGTATTAGCTTAAGTCTTTGGGATTATATTTTTAAAACACACTACGTACCCGAAGATAGCGGAACAATAAAACTAGGTTTTTCGGGTGACGAAAAGTTTCCTGAAAATTTTATAGACCAGAATCTTTATGGTTTTAAAAAGAAATAAATTGTTTTTGTTTTAAGATGTTTTTTCAATTTCAAAAAAAAGTTCCCGACCTATCCTTGATTCATGAGAGTTTAAAGCTTTCTTCATAAAGTTAATTTTAAATAACTTAGAAAAAACAGAAAGGTACTCGTTTTTAGATCCTCCAAAAGGAGGTTTGTCGCTGTACAAAGGTGCGTCGAAAAGTAAACCTGCCAATTTACCTTTGTTATGTAAAAGTGAATTCATTTTAGTAACATACTTACTTCTTAACTCAGGATTAAGAGCACAAAAAAAGGTTTGTTCTAAAATAAGGTCGAATGTCATTTCTAAATCAAAAAAATCGCCATGTATAAGGTTGTTTTCAGGAAAGGTAGGCACCCTTTTTTTTATGTTATTTATGGCTGTCCTAGACCAGTCTATAACATATACATTAGTAAAACCTAATTGGTGTAAATATTCAGCTTCGTATGCATTACCGGCACCAGGAATTAAAATTTTTAGTGCTTTATTGTTTAAAGAATGCATGTATTCTTTTAATGGTGGCGATACATGTCCTAAATCCCATCTATGGGTTTGTTCTACATACCTATTGTCCCAGTAAGAAGCGTTTAATTGTATCATTGCTGTTTTTTATTGTGTGCTTGCCAAGCTTTCCATCCTCCTGTAAAATCGTAAATTTCTTTAAATCCTAAAGTGCTTAATAGGTGACTTGCTCTACGGCTTCTAACGCCTTTATAGCAATATACATATACAGGTTTGTTTTTATCAAGTTTTAAAACGTTGTGTTTAAACTGCTCCCTATGGGCAATACTTATATTTACAGCATCGTCTATATGTTGTATGTATTCCTCTGGTGTTCTTACGTCTATAAATTGCACATCTTTACCAATAACATCTTGTTTAAGGGTTTGTAAAGAGATGCTTTGTATTGCCTTGTCTTTTTGCACATTGCAAGCTGTAAGTAAAGTAAAACAGCAGGCTATAATGGTGTCATAAAAAAATTTCATTAATTGTTGCTATTCGTTTTTTTGCTGTTGTATACAGCGTTTCCTGTGGTTAACCATTTCGCCCAGTCTTTGTTGTAAGTATGTATATTATTGGTTTTACCGTTAGCGTTATATAATGTTTTACCAGCAGTAGCCCAGGCAAAAATTCCGCCATATAAATTAGATACATTTGTAAAACCAGCACGCTGTAATTTTTCGCCAATTTTTTCGCTTCTATATCCTACGGTGCAGTATACAACTATTTTAGCGTTTTTGTCAATGTTTTTTAAATGCTTTATTTTAAATGAGTTATAGTCACACCATATCGCGTTGTTTATATGGCTAATTTTATACTCTTCCTGCGCTCTGGTGTCTAAAAACACAATATCTGTTGTATTACAATCTTCTGGCAAAACGGTTTTAACCGTATGCGATAATAAAGCGTTTAACATGTGCTTAAACCCTTGCGTGTCTGTTTTTTGTTGTCCGTTTAAGGTAACAGATATCAAAAAGAGTAATGTGTAAATAGCTTTTTTCATAAATTATTAACCTAATTAATACTGCTAATTTATTTAAAATGACGTATTTGTTTTGTAATATTTGTTACATAAGATAAGAAAATATAAAATTTATAAATTTATATCTGTCATTAATTTTAAATCCTCTTTTGTTTTTCTAACATGAAATACATCGCCATAATTTATTTTGATGTTAAAAGAATTTTTTAAATCGATGTTTAATAATTGAGCTAAAAAAGCACGTAATGGACCAGCATGTAGTATTATAACAATAGGGGTGTTGCTATTATCATTATTATTTAATATCTCATAAATAGATGCATTTACTCTTTTTGCTAGTTCTACATACGATTCACCATGGGGTACTTTGTGAGTCACAAAATTATTCATCCAAGGTGTTAACTCATCCTCATTAATACTATTCCATGGTTTTAGTTCCCAATCTCCAAAATTAAGTTCTTTTAAACGTGGATCTGTAACAAGCTTGCCTTTAAATTGTTTTGCAAGTAGTAAGCAGCGTTGCAACGGACTAGAAAAAACATGATAATTATTGTGTTTGGGTACTTTGCTTAACACCGTTTTAAATTCTTCTTGATAGTTTTTAGCCAATTCTAAATCACTTTGCCCGTAGCAAATACCTTTTTCTACCTGAGGTGTTGTGTGTCTTATTAAATAAATTTCCATAGTGCGGTAAGGCTTAAGTAAAAAATAACTTCGGCGAGTTGTTGGGTTGCACCAGCGCAGTCTCCTGTTTGTCCGCCTATCCATTTTTTAAATTTTATACCTAAATATACTTTAGATAAATAACAGGGTACCAAGGTTAAAAACACAATGGGTGTTTGAAAAAAGAATAATGGAATAATACCAAAAAGTCCACTAAGTATTAAAGCTGCCAAGGTCATACTTTTAGCAGCGGGTTTTGCTTTACTATCTTCTGTGTCTCTTACATATTTGTGCGTGTAAATAAGCGTTGTTGCTATAAACCGACTTAATGTGTGACCACATAATATTGCTAAAGCTATGTCATGACTTGGTATACTTTGTAAGGCTAAAAATTTAAGTGCTAAAATTAAAATTAAACCCGTTACACCGTAGGTCCCTAATCTAGAGTCCTTCATTATAAGTAAAATTTTTTCTTTAGTCCAACCACCCCCAAAGGCATCGCAAACATCTGCAAAGCCATCTTCATGAAAAGCACCTGTAGTGTATATGGTTGCAAACATACTTATAAGCAAACTTATTTGGGTGTTAAATACATACGATGCTGCTAAAAACACAAGCGCCCCAATACCGCCAACAATGGCGCCTACTAAAGCAAAGTATTTAGAACTTTTTTTTAAAAAAACCGGATTATGATCGACCCATTTAGGACAAGGTATACGGGTAAAAAACATCATTGCTGTTAAAAATATTTGAAGTTCTCTTTTTATCATGACTCTTTTGGTGTTTCTTCGCTTACGCCAGCACTTTCAAAGCTAGCCATATTTTTTAAAAATTGAGTAGCAGCTTGTAATAAAGGCATGGCTAATGCTGCACCAGTACCTTCGCCTAAACGTAAACCTAAAGCGAGTAAAGGTGTTGCTTTAAGATATTTTAACATGTTTAAATGGCCTTGCTCGTTAGAGGCATGTGCAAATACACAAAAATCTAGCACCTTTGGGTTTATAGCTTGTGCAGCCAAAAGGGCAGCGGTAACAATAAAACCATCTATTACAATAGTCATTTTTAAAGTTGCAGCTTTTAATAGTGCGCCACAAAGCATTGCTATTTCGAAACCACCAAAAATAGACAAGGCTTCTAGAGGTGTTTTGGGGTTGTATTTATTATAAACCGTTTGTAAAACAGCTGCTTTTGTCGCTATACCGTCTTTATCTAAACCAGTACCAGAACCTACGCATTTAATAATGTTGGTACCTGTAAAATAAGCCATAAGTAATGCTGCCGATGAGGTGTTACTAATACCCATTTCGCCAAAACCAATAGTATTGCAACCTTCTAATTGAATGGTGCTTACAATATGTTCTGCTTTTGTAAAAGCTGTTTGGCACTGCGTTACAGTCATGGCAGGTTCTTCTAAATAATTTTTGGTACCTAAGTCTATTTTAGCATCAATAATACCCAGATCTTTTTTAAATTGATGATTTACACCTGCATCAACAATTTTTAAGTCTATTTGGTTTGTTTTGCTAAACACATTTATAGCCGCACCACCTTGAGCAAAGTTATACACCATTTGTGCCGTAACTTCTTGCGGATAAGGGTTTACTTTACCTGTTTTTGCTATACCATGATCGCCGGCAAAAACAACAATGGTAGGTTTTTTTATTTCAGGATTTAAACTGTTTTGAATACAACCAAGTTGTAAGGCAAGTGGCTCTAAAAGCCCTAAAGCACCCTGAGGTTTTGTTTTTAAATCTATTTTTTTTTGAAGTGCAATTTTTAAAGATGCTTTTTCCATAGCTGCTATATGTGTTATTATTTTAAAGTTAGGGGTAAGCCAGAAACCATCATAATGGCTTTGTCGGCATGTTTTGCAATGTGTTGGTTGGTCCAGCCTTGTAACTCTGTAAATTTTCTGCCCACTTCGGTTTGTGCGTGTACCCCCATACCAATTTCGTTTGATATTATAATAATGGTAGCCTCTATGTCTAATAATTTATTAAATTCTGCTTTAGCTAAATCTAGACAAAGCTGAACATCATTTTTTGTGTCTACATAAAAATTTGTAAGCCATAATGTTACACAGTCTATTACAACCACATCGTTAGGATTTATTACCGAGGCAAGTACTTTTTCTTCCTCAATAGAAGTCCAACGTTCGTCTCGGTCTGCAATATGTCTATCAATACGTTCTCTGTGTCCAGTATCCCAAATACGTGAAGTAGCGATATACTTGGGCGTTTTACTTAAAGATAACGCTAAGTTTTGTGCATAACTACTTTTTCCAGAGCGCTCGCCACCTGTTATGTAATAAATCATAAAAGTTTGTTTACTTGATTCCTTTGCAAAGGTTGTACTTTTTTTATTATTTATGACATGAAATAGTTTTCAATCTAAAAATAGATAGTACATTTGCACCGAATTTTGGTTTTTTTCAATATGTATTGAAAAAATTAAAAGGGAATCAAGTGAAAAAATTAATTCTAATTTTCATTCTTGAACTGTTCCCGCAACTGTAAGCTATTAAATGCTTCATGTTACTCTTTTAGTCACTTAAAGGTAAAACTTTTGGGAAGGCAAACATGAAGACGCAAGTCAGGATACCTGCCAAATTCAAACAAAGTAAGTTAAACTTTCGGGATAAAGGTTTGCGTAAATAACATGCGACTCTCGATTAATTATTCATTTTAAATGAAAAAAAACAAAAACATTTTAGGCGCACTATGTTTTGGTGCCTCTTTAATTGGTTATGCACAGCAAGATGCTAGTATAACAAAATTACAGGAACTAGATGAGGTTGTTGTTACAGACTCTCGTTTCGAATTAAAACGTGAAAATTCTGGTAAAACGGTTATTAAAATTTCTAGAGAAGCGATTGAAAATAACCAGGGTAGAACTGTAAGCGAATTAATTAATGCCAAGGCTGGTATAGAAATTAATGGTAGCCGATCTGCGGCAGGTCAAAACTTAGGTGTTTTTATTCGTGGAGGAAGAAACAGACAAGTTTTAGTTTTAATTGATGGTGTACAGGCTAACGATGCTTCTCAAATTAATGGAGAATACGATTTTAGACTTTTAAACTTAAACCAAATAGAGTCTATAGAAATTATTAAAGGAGCAGCAAGTACATTATACGGTAGTGGTGCAGCAGCTGCAGTTATTAATATAACAACCAAAAAGGCTAGTAATAAGGCTGTACAAGCTGTGTTTACATCGGTAGTGGGTACTAACCAGCCAGAAAACGATCAAGATTACGATATTGCCGATTTTAATAATAGTGTGGCCTTAAGTGGTACACTAAATAAATTATCTTACCGTGTTTCTTTAGATCAGCAATTTACCGACGGTTTGTCTGCAGCTATAACAGAAGAGAATGAAAAAGATCCATTTTCTAAATATGGTTTCGATGCTAATATTGGTTATCAATTTAACGATCGTTTTTCTGTAAATGTGTATGGTAATATTACCGATGTAGAAAGTGGTTTTGATGCTGGTGCATTTGCCGATGCAGATAATTTTTTTAATAGTAAGCAGTCGCGTGTAGGTTTAGCTTCTAAATTTGAATACGAAAACGGAAGTCTTAACTTAAACCTTGCGTTTAGTGAGTACGAAAGAGAATTTATATCTAGTTTCCCTTCGGCGCCTTTTTCTAAAAATAAAGTTATAGACTTGTATAACAAGTACGTGTTTAACGAATCTATACATACTATATTGGGTGTTAATGCATCTGAAAATGATGCTCGTTTTTTAGAAAGTGAATCGTTTACCAATGTAGATCCTTACATTAACGCCGTTTATGTATCTAAATATGGTCTAAACTTAAACGTGGGTGGTAGGTTAAATAATCACAGCGAGTACGGTAGTAACTTTACATATAATATAAATCCATCTTATGTTTTAAAAAGTGACGCCAATAAATATGCTAAGTTATTTTTATCTTACAGTTCTTCTTTCATAACACCATCATTATCTCAATTGTTTGGGCAGTTTGGTCCAAATCCAGATTTAGATCCAGAAACAGATATTACTTTCGAGAGTGGGGTTGAGTATCAGTTTTCTAAAAAAGTAAGAGCTAGTGCTCTTTATTTTAATAGAACAGAAAAAGATTTTATATTTTTTGATTTTACTACAGGATATCAAAATGCAGATAGCGATGTTAACGTAGAAGGTATAGAGGTGGAAGCTAATGTAGATGTTGTTAAAAATTTAACTATTGCAGCAAATTATACTTTTGTAGATAATAAGGATAATGAAGCGTTTCGTATACCAAAACATAAAGCAAATTTACAGTTGGGGTATAATATATCAAAAAAGAGTTTTGCTTCTTTAACTTACCAATTTACTTACGATAGAACTTTTAGAGACTTTAGTACGTTTCCTGCAACACCTGTGTTGTTAGATAGATTTAGTTTGGTAAACTTATATGCAAGCCATTATGCTTTAAATAATACTTTAAAAGTTTTTGGTGGTATAGATAATGTTTTAAATGAAGATTATCAAGATGTATTAGGTTTTACATCTAGAGGTAGAAACGTTAGGCTAGGGGTTCAATTAACATTTTAACACTAGTACAAACATTTTAAATTAATTATAATAAAAAATGCTGCTAATTTATTTAGCAGCATTTTTTTGTGTAATATGTTTACAATTATAACTAGTGTTAGCAACTATTTACAAAACAGGAAATGACTAAAAATTTAAAATTTCAATTTAAAAATAAAAAACTAGAAATTGAACTATCCGAAAAAGAGGTTGAGAAATTTTCTGCAACGTCAATATTTCTGGATAAAGGAGATAACGACTGGGAAATCAAAAATTCTTTCTTTGATAAAAACTCTTTAGTTCCCGATATATTTAGATATGTTTTGAAATGCTCATCGGTTGGTGTTTGGTCGTTTTTGGATACAAAAAAAAGGGCCGTAGATAAATTCGAAATTGATAATGATTCTAAAAACATTCCTACAGAGGGTTCGAAAAACATAATTTTAATTCTAGAGTCGCCACACAAAGATGAATATAAAATTAAAGATTACAAATTGGTTCCAAGAAGTCCAGCCTCTGGTGATTCTGGTAAAGCTATTTTCAATCTTTTTACCTCACATGTAATGCCCATGCTAATTAGTTTAGGTCTTAAATTAAATGAATCGGATGAGTATAATTTTTGTATTGTAAATCCTGTACCATATCAAACATCCTTAGTTAGTATTCATCAGAAAGGATTAATTTCTAGCGTAAGAGATAAGGTTTGGAAAGTAATGTATCCTGAATTGAAAGAGATTTTTAAATCTAAACTAGATAGTTACAAACCATTTATTATTCTTAATGGTTGTACGTCGAATTTAAAAGATTTACTACAACCTGAGATTAATCAAATTCAGAATTGTAAAGTGTTTAATGTTAATCACCCTGCAAGTTGGCAAAGGTCATTAAGTGGCTTCAAAATCCCATAAATAAAATAGTTGCTAACTCTATAATTTAGCAAATTGGGCGATTAGTGTTTAACCGAAAGGTTGTTGTCTATGTGCAAAGTCGCCAAATCTTTTTATTTGGCTTGAGACTAAACCGTTAATAATTACTTATTTTCTACGAAACTTTCCATATGTATTTAACCTTTTACACAATTATTTGATTATAAAAAAGCTTCGTTAAATTTTAACGAAGCTTTTTTGTTATTTAATTAGAGTTTTCTACTAAACGGTATACATTTTATCGCGTAGTTCTTTAATTTTTTTGTCTTGCATATACTCATCAAATGTTGTGTAACGGTCTATAACTCCATTTGGTGTAAGCTCTACAACTCTGTTAGCCACAGTTTGTGCAAACTCGTGA
>CALHCQ010000085.1 GCA_937936645.1 uncultured Algibacter sp. | reverse complement strand
CAAAATTTGAATTAAGCAATTAGCTCTGTATTGGTTACTTATTCTACATAAGGTAAGTAGCAACGATAATTGTATTTGTAACTTACTGCATTAACCCAATGTAATCTATTTGTAATTTAAAATACTCTTCTTTTTTATTAGCAATTAAAAATGCAACTTGGCAAATAGTATCTTCATTAAAATTAGGTATATTTAATTTTTTACCCCTAAAAGCAGGGTACAGTGTATTAAGATCTATATGGATATCTTCCCAGTGATTGGAAGTTTCAAAATATGATACAAAAGCGTGGCTGTTTAATGTTTTTGTTTTTAGTCTTATTTGATATTTTTTACCATCGCCTTTTACGCGTAGTACTAATTTAGAATAAGGTTTTACATCTAATAAAGGAAAGCGATAGCGCAGGGAAGAAAAACCACCATTATTTTCTAACGATACATGACCTTTAAAGACACCGTTTCCTTTTTCGTTTAAATAAAACTCTCCACACGATCTGCCTCCCATAACCACATCGTCTGTAATGACCCATTTAGAAATGTTGCTAGAAATATCGAACTTAAAAATATCTTGTATTTGCATAGTTTATTATAGGTTAGGCATCGTAATACGATAGATTTAAAAACGCGTTTTTTAAGTCTATCATTTTGTCTATAAACTTTTTATTGGCTAAATAATTCTTATTCTTTTTAAACTTTATATAACTACCGTTAGCATGTATGCTAAAGGTCTGTGAATTGTAGGTTACTAGTCTGTAGTAAGGAATAACCCAAGAGTAACGGTCTTGTTTATTAGTAAAATGCACAATAATACCATTAGGTCTTAATTCTATATTTGCGTAGTTTAAAGCAAGTTGCTCTTTATTTTTTGGTTGTAGTTTTGTGCTAAAAGCAGCCACAATGAAACGGCTAGAACCAACACCGCCCATTTTTATAATTTTTAATAGAGAGAATGCTTGTCCAACGGTTTCGTTACAAGCCGCTGTAAAGTCTTTATTAGTGTAGGTTGTATTAAATATCATACTTCATGTTATTTGTAATTTTATTTAGCATGCCTTTAAAAATAAAACCATGAAAAGGCAGTACGGCATACCAATACAACCTTCCTGATAAACCCAAGGGTCTAAATGTTGCTGTTTGTTTAAGTTTGTTTTTTACTATTTTAAATTCTAGCCAAGCTTCGCCTGGTAGTTTCATTTCTGCAAATAATAATAAATGGCCTTCCTCTTTGTTAGCGTATAATACGCGCCAAAAATCTACCGAATCTCCTGCGGTTAATGTATTTGGGTTTGTTCTACCTCGGCGTAAGCCAACACCTCCAAATAATTTGTCTATGTAGCCACGTAACTTCCATAACCAAGTGGCGTAATACCAGCCTGTTTTGCCGCCTATATTCCATATTTTTGACACTGTTATGTTTCTGTCCTGATATGCTTTGTAGCGTTTGTCAACAAAGCAACCAAATCGAGGTACTTTTATAAAATCTGCTATTTCAATATTCATTTCTCCACTACTAAAAGCATCTTTCCAGCTCGATTCTATTTGCTTACTTTCTATTTTTACAAAGGCCTTGTCTAGAGACTCTTTGTAGGTTAGTGGCTGTATATTTAAAATTTTGGAAATGTTATTGTTTTTGCAAATAACCTCGACTTTCATGCTGCTAACTAGTGCTTTGGCTAGTTTATAAGAGGTTGAGGTTACAAAGTATAACCAATAAGACGATAGCTTAGGCGTCATTACAGGAATGGTAATAATGCTACGTTTTAGTTTTCTTTTTTTTCCAAACTCTAAAAGCATTTGCTTGTAGGTTAATATATCTGGCCCACCAATATCGAAACTAGAATTATAGACTTTATTATTAAATAGCGATAAACTTAAAAACTTTAAAACATCTATAATACCTATGGGTTGGCATTTTGTGTTTAACCATTTGGGCGTAATCATTATAGGTAGCTTTTCTACTAAATCTCGTATGATTTCGAAAGAAGCACTACCAGAACCTATAATTATGCCTGCTCGTAATGTTGTAAAATTGTAGCTGCCTTTAGCAAGTTCATTTTCTACATTTTTTCTAGAGGCAAGGTGTTTCGATAGATTCTCATCATTAACAATACCGCTTAAATATATAAGGTGCTTAATATTTGTATTTTGTACAGCTTTATAAAAATTGTGAGCACATTTTAATTCTAAATCTTCGTAATTTTCGCTGCTAGACATCGAGTGTACTAAGTAGTAGGCTCCTGCTATGTCTTTAGGTATGTTTTTTAGAGTTTCTTGTTTTAATAAATCTACCTTAATTGCCGTTATGTAGGGGCGTAGTGTTTTTGGGGGCGAAAAACGCTCTAAATCTCTAACACAGCAAACCACATGATAACCTTGCTCTACAAGTATAGGTAACAAACGTTTACCAATATACCCTGTAGCTCCTGTAAGTAATATTTTTGTTTTGTTTGCCATATTATTCTGTTATAGGTCTTTTAAATATGCATTAGCATTGCTAATGTGTTTTTGCTGTTTTTCTATAGGCATTTTATCGTACATGCGTACTAGCATACCAAGTCTAGGGTTTGATAAGAAGAAATTACGATGTGTGTGCATAAAACGCCAAAAAAGACCGTCCCATACTTCTTGCCAAGGTCCTTTTTTGTAGTTACTCATTTTCATTAAGTAGTTACTTCCACTAATATACGGTTTTGTAGCCATAATGCCACCATCTGCAAATTGGCTCATGCCATAAACGTTTGTAACCATAACCCAATCGTAAGCATCAATAAAAAGTTCCATAAACCACTTGTAAACTTCGTCTGGATCGAATTCGCAAAGCAGCATAAAATTGCCTAATACCATTAAACGTTCTATATGATGACAGTAACCTGTTTGTAATGTTTTTTTTATGGTAGTGTCTATTGGTGCAATACCTGTGGTACCCGTGTAAAACGATGCTGGAATTTTCTTTTTAAAGTTCCAGAAATTAATGCTGCGTGCCGTGCTACCTTTACAAATGTAAATGCCTCTTATAAATTCTCGCCAGCCCATTATTTGTCTTACAAAGCCTTCTGTAGAGTTTATTGGGATATCGTTTTTACTGGCATAAGCTAAACAAGCATCTATAATTTCTTGAGGCGTTATTAAACCTACGTTTAGCATTGGTGTAAGTACACTGTGGTTAAGTATAGAGTTCTCTGCTACTATTGCATCTTCATAAACACCAAAATTATGAAACCTGTTCTCGAAAAACTGATTTAACCATGCCTTAGTCGTTGTGAAATTAATAGGGTAGCGTGGGGTATTTGTTAGAGCGCCAATATTGTTTTTAAAATGCGTGTTTACATATTCTATAGCCTCTTTATAATACTTGTTATTATCTGGGAACTGTACAGAAGGAGGTGTTTTTTTTGCAGGATATTTTTTTCTGTTTTCAGTATCAAAAGTCCATTTGCCTCCAATAGGTTTGTCGTTTTTGTCTACCAATATTTTCCTTTTTTTACGTTGTTGTGTATAAAAAGTAGTTTGGTGAAACTTGGTGTTTTTAGGGTCGAAAAAAGTAGCTAAATCTTCCTTAGTATTCATAAACATAGGAGAGTTATGCATTTGCGCTGTTACATGATGCTTTGCGCAGCTATTTTTAATTCTTTTCTCTAACCAATTATCTACAGGGTCTATAAAATTAATGTGGCTAACACCTTCGCTTTTTAGCTTCTTGATAAGGTTTCTAATATCTGCATTTTCACTGTTGGCATCGATGTAATTTATGTTGTAATTTTTTTCTTTTTCAAGAAAATCAGCATAACATTTCATAGTAGCTCTATGAAAAGCTATTTTTTGTTTATGAAAATTATACTGTTTAAAAAACAAAAACTCCTCTACTATATATATAGGAGCCTTTGTTTGTAAAAGTGGTGAATTTTTAAATAATTGATGTGGAAATATAAGATGTACTTGCTTCATTTATTTTGTTTACAACGTTTACTACAATACTTAACTTCTGTCCAGTTTTTTTCCCATTTTTTTCGCCACGTAAATGGACGATGGCATACAGGACACATTTTTTCAGGCAGGTGCTCCTTCTTCATTTTTAAAACTTTGGTACATCTTCTACTCTTACATAAGGGTAGGTGTTTGTTTTTTCTAGGCTGTAATATGTGTTTAAGCCAGATATGCCAACGCTTTTAGTAGCCTCTAAATCGATGTCGTTATTTACAGTAGCGTGGTCTGGCACAACAAGATGTTCTATTTCTCCAATCATTAAAACTGTACCGTTGTGTTTTATTGGCATGGCTTCTACAAAGCGCATACCCATTTTAAAAGTACTCTCTTTAACAAAAGGAGCTTTAAAATCGTTAATATATTCTTCGGTTAGGTTACAACTCTTAAATTCAGAAATATTGGCATCAAATTTAGCTGATGTATAATGTGCGTTTTTTATAAATTCCGGTTGAATATGATTTATTGTGTAACACCCATTCTCTTGTATATTGCGGTATGTATGTCCTACCTCGGCTGTTTGTGGTCTAGATATAAAACCTAATAATGCAGGGGCGCTACCAAGATGCACTACCGAGCTAAATACAGCTAAGTTGGTTTGGTTATTATTGTTTGTAGTACCAATAAGGTTTGCTGGTTTTATGCCTGTAACCGAGTTTATTAATTTTAATTTAGTAATACGATCTAAATTTTCTATATCTTTTTTTGTGTAAATCATGTTGTAGTTATATTAACGTGTGTTTGTAATAATCGTTGTTTTTCTTGTTGTACTGCTGGGTGTTTTTTGTGCCCCCAAATTTTATCTCGGGCTATTCTAGAGCTTTCTTTTAAATCTACAATAGGTAAGGGGTAGTGTTCGCCTAAAATAACACCACAAAAGTGTTGCTCCATGGGTGTCATTAACCAAGGTTCGTGTATATGTAGCGTGGGTACATTGTTTAGCTCTGGAATCCATTTTTTTATAAATATTCCCTGTGGGTCGTGCGCTATAGAATTTTTAACGGGGTTGTATAAACGGACTGTATTTATACCTGTTGTTCCTGCTTGCATTTGAAATTGAGGGTAATGTATACCAGGTTCGTAGTCTAAAAATTGCCTCGCTAAATGGTAGGTGCCATCTCTCCAATCTTGATCTAGATTTAAGGTTAAAAAAGAGACCACCATAGCACGCATTCTAAAATTTATCCATCCTGTTTGTTCTACAGCACGCATACAGGCATCTATTAATGGGTAGCCTGTGTTACCGGTTTGCCATGCTTTTATATAGTTGTCATTTTTGTTGTGTTTTAATAACTCATATCCTTTATTTATACAATGGGTTTCGTAGGTACAGTCTACTTCAAATTTTTGTATAAAATGGCAGTGCCAATGTAACCTAGTTAGCATGGCCGAAAAAGCCCTACTATTTTTGGTACCATTAGGATGCGTGCCAATGTATTGAAATGCTTGTTTTATACTTATGTTTCCCCAGGCTAAATATGGCGATAATCTACTACAGCCCATTCTACTCTCTACAGGTTTTGATATGTGTTTTTGATAGTTAAAACCTCGCTTCTGCGTAAACGAACTTATATAACGCCATGCGTTTGTTTCGCCAGCAGGCTGAAAATGTTTTGGGTAATTTTCTAGTCTATTTTTTAATTTCTCAGGAAGGTTAAAATGATGTTCTATTGATATATAATTTTCCTTTGTGTAGCTATTCTTTATTACAGGTTTGTGCATGGCTTTATGCCATTTACTATTCCATGCATTTCTATTTTTAATACCGCGTAAAATACCATCGCGCTGAAATTCTACCCAGGTAATATTATTAAACTTTGTAAAACGTTTTACAGCTTTGTCTCTTTTCCAACTTAATAATGTACCACTTTCTTGATAACTGTATATTGTTTGTAATTTATAATTATTATGTATGTGCTCTAACACATCTACAGCTTCTGCGTAAAAAACAGAAACAGCTTTATTGAATTTAGAAAGTGTATTGTTTACATTTAATATAGAATGATATATAAACTGTAAATGCCTAATACTTGTGTCTGGATAGTTAATAAGTGTAGGCTCGAACATATAAATTATAATGTACGGCAAGCCAGAGCGCTCTGCATGTAACAAAGGTTCATGATCTTGCGAGCGTATATCGCGTTTTAACCAAACAATATTTATAGTTTTTTTAATCAATAATTAAGTTGTTTTTTACATTTTTTCCAGAAAGAAAAGAAAGAAGGGTAGTAACCTGTTACATTAAACATCCAGTCTCGTGGTATTTCTGTACCTTGATAATGTGCACTTAAGGGGTGTTCTTTATATTTTATGTGCGTAAGATTGTGTGTTTGTACTAAAGATTTAAATTCGCCAATAAATATTTGAATATCCTTAATGTTTTCTTTGACAAATTTTATTACAAAGTCTATGGTGTTTTTACAAACAGGGTGTTTTGTAAAATGCGAGGGTTCTAGTAATAAAATTCTATTCGCATTATTACTCATCTCCCATATAGGGTCTAGGTTATAAAAATTGTAAATATAGCAGGGCTTTTTGTTGTCTATTTTAAGTGTTGTTTGTTGTGGTAAAGGTGTTTTTAGTTCTAAATCTATCGTGTTTTTTAAAACCACAGGAATGTCTAGTTTAGAAAACGCATCGTATGGCATATCTAAAAAAGTGTTTTTTTGATCTGTAAAGCAATACTTGTTTATGTTGTCTTGATTGGCAACATATTTTTTATTTGCATTAGCGCCAGCTACCCATTGCCAGCTTAGCGCATTACTTGCCCAATCGGCATCTAGTAAATTATAATACATCCATTTGGCAGGTGCTAACCAATGGCTTTGCGCTACATTACACGTTATGGCAGCAATATACATTCTTAAATGGTTGTGTATATAACCTGTTTTATAAAAATAGGCTATGCTGTCATCTATAGCTTTTACACCTGTTTTCCCTTCTATTATAGCCTTTGGTATTTCGTTATTTGTTACATTTTTTTGGGTGTGTTTTAAATCGGTATTTATAGCATCGCCTTTGGCAATCCATACATTTTGCCAATAGTCTCGCCAAGCTAATTCTTGAATAAATTTTTCTATTTGTTTAGGGTTATACCCGGCGTTTAAAACATGTTTTAAAACTAGTTTTGTTGATATAATGCCACGCGATATATATGGCGATAAATAAGTAATGTTACCGTTTATAAAGTTTCTAGTTTTACCATACTTTACAGGGTTAACTTTTTCTACACGCTGTATTATTTCTTTATAATTAGTAGGGAATATACTCGGTTCTAGACCTTCAAATAAATCCATAAATTAACGTTTACTTATTTTGTTTCCTGTTATGGCGCGTTGCCTAGAACATTTAAATCTGGTAATAGCGTCGTTTCGTTTTTTTAAATGTTTTTTACTTACGCCGCTATTAACACGCTTGCGCCAACGTTTAAAACTGCTGCTTTTAAGTTGGTTTCGCATAATTTTTATAACATCTTTTTCGGCTAAATTAAATTGAAATAATATAGCTTCAAATGGTGTGCGGTCTTCCCATGCCATTTCTATGATACGGTCTAATTGTCTTTCGTTAAAATGTTCTATCTCTTTCATAATTAGTTTACTTTTTCCCAAATTTGATCGACGTTTAAATAAAAGCTACCTACATGATTAAATTGGCATTGGTTTGGGGCTATAATGGATAAAAAATGCTCGCCATTGTCTCTTTTGTACAAGTGATATGTTTCTCCTACAATGGGTTCGAAAGTAAATTTAGCTTCAAAAATTAATTTATTGTATTCAAACTCTTCAAGCATTTTGTTGTACTGCTCTTTAAGTTCTTTGTATTTGGCTTCTAATTTGTGGTTTACCTTATTTATACTTCTATTTTTCCAAGCGACACTATCTGTAGTTGTAATAACGGGCGCACCAACAGATGTTGCATAAGGTTTTATTGCAGCATCGTATTTTTGAGTTTCTGTGTTAAAAACAACTTGATCGGGTTTTTTGTT
>CALHCQ010000084.1 GCA_937936645.1 uncultured Algibacter sp. | reverse complement strand
ATTATCGTTAATGCAATTAGCAAAAACATCTGTAAAACTAGCACAACTAGCAGACGCTGCCATACCTTATATATCTCTTTGTACAGATCCTACAACGGGAGGTACTACGGCATCTTTTGCCATGTTAGGAGATATTAATATTAGCGAGCCAGGCGCGTTAATAGGTTTTGCTGGCCCTAGAATTGTAAGAGACACAACAGGTAAAGAATTACCAGAAGGTTTCCAAACATCAGAATTTTTATTAGAGCATGGCTTCTTAGACTTTATAACGCTACGTAAAAATTTAAAAAACAATGTTAATAAATATATTGACTTAATACAAAATCTGCCTATTAGATAAAAACAAAACTAAACCCCCATATTATGAAACCTATCTCGAAACTTATTTTACTTACTACAACCATTTTATTATTTAACTGCAACAAAGTTGACGAATTAACGGATATAGAAATAGACCGCGAGTTCGAAACATCGGTAAACATTAACAACAACGATTTTAGGTCGTCTGGTACTACAACACTAAGCAATAGCACGACTATAGATATTAGCTCAGACCCTAGAGTTGAACAGGGACTAGATTTAATTGAAAATGTAGATATTAACGCTATAAACCTAAGTATAGACAATTATGTTGGCGATACAGAAACTACCATTAGTGATATTGTAATTGTTATTGGAGGCAATCAAATAACGCTTCCTAATACTACAATAAACTTAAGTGAAGCTGCGAATAATGAAACCGTGTTTCCTATTGGAGATGAGGCTACGTTAACACGAATAGCATCGGCTTTAAAGGAAAACCCAGAAATAGACATTGATTTTATGGGTACTTTAACATCGTCTGGCGAGCCTGTTTCATTTACGCCAAACTTTGTAATAGACACCACTATAGTTATAGATGTTATTTAAAAGATATTGTATTTAATAATAAATTATTATATTTGCGGCTCGAAAGAAGAGCTTTCGTGTACATAACAATCATTTACAATAATATTAGAATGTATTTATCAAAAGAAGCAAAAGAAGAATTATTTGCAAAACACGGTAAAGGTAAAAACGATACAGGTTCTGCAGAAGGGCAAATCGCTTTATTTACTCAAAGAATTAACCACTTAACAGAGCACTTAAAAAAGAATCGTAAAGATTATAATACAGAGCGTTCTTTAGTAAAATTAGTAGGTAAAAGAAGAAGCTTACTAGATTACTTAACTAAGAAGGATGTCTTAAGATACCGTGCTATAGTTAAAGAATTAGGTTTAAGAAAATAATTTTAAACTATAAAAGACCACGTTTTTACGTGGTCTTTTTATTTTGCGTTAGGGATTGAAGCGGCATCCTTTTTTATTTTTCTTAAAAAAGATACAGCGTAAAGCCCGACCCTTGGGTAACGCCCAAAAAAACCTCGATCGTAAGAGTATAAACAACGTAGAATATGAATAAGCAGATCTTGATAAAGTATTCAAGATTTTAAGGTTTTTCATTGGTCGCACACAACTTTTACTACTACTACAACACAACGACCATTGTTTAATTAGATTAAAAAAAATTATGATTCCACAAGTTTTTAAACAGGTTATAGACCTTGGTGATGGTAGAGAAATTTCTATTGAAACCGGAAAATTAGCAAAACAGGCACATGGTAGCGTTGTTGTACAATCTGGAAAATGTATGCTTTTGTGTACTGTTGTTTCTAATTACAAACAGGCTGATGTCGATTTTTTACCTTTAACGGTAGATTATAGAGAGAAATTTGCTGCTGCTGGACGTTACCCAGGTGGTTTCTTTAAAAGAGAAGCAAGACCTAGTGATGGCGAAGTATTAACAATGCGTCTTGTAGACCGTGTTTTACGTCCTCTTTTCCCTAAAGATTACCATTCTGAAACTCAGGTAATGATACAGTTAATGTCTCACGATCCTGAAGTTATGCCAGATGCTATGGCTGGTTTAGCAGCATCTGCAGCGATACAATTATCAGATTTTCCTTTTGAGTGTGCTATCTCGGAAGCCCGTGTTGGTCGTATAAATGGCGAATTTATTATTAACCCTACTAGAGCACAACTGGAAGAGTCTGACATTGATATGATGATTGGAGCATCGGCCGATTCTGTAATGATGGTAGAGGGTGAAATGGATGAAATCTCGGAAGAAGAAATGACCGAGGCTATTAAGTTTGCTCACGAAGCTATAAAAGTACAATGTGCTGCGCAGGTAGCCTTGGCTGAAGCTTTTGGTAAAAAACCAGTACGTGAGTACGAGCCAGAACGCGAAGATGCCGATTTAGCTAAAAAAATACATGATATGGCATACGATAAAGTGTATGCTGTTGCTCAAGCTGGTTCTGCTAAACACGAACGTAGTGCTGCTTTTGCAGAAATTAAAGAAAGTATTATTGCTAGTTTTTCTGAAGAGGAACAAGCTGATTATGGATCTTTAATTTCTAAATACTACAGCAAAGCTGAAAAAGCTGCTGTTAGAGATTTAACTTTAAATGAAGGTTTACGTCTTGATGGTCGTAAAACAGATGAAATAAGACCTATATGGAGTGAGGTAGATTACTTACCATCTACTCACGGGTCGGCTGTATTTACTAGAGGGGAAACTCAAGCTTTGGCTACAGTTACTTTAGGTACTAGTAGAGAGGCTAACCAAATAGATATGCCATCTTACGAAGGTGAAGAACGTTTTTACTTACATTACAACTTCCCTCCTTTTTCTACTGGAGAGGCTAGACCAATTCGTGGTACATCGCGTCGCGAGGTAGGACATGGTAACTTAGCACAACGTGCTTTAAAAGGTATGGTACCTAACGATTGCCCTTACACGGTACGTGTAGTTTCTGAAATTTTAGAATCTAACGGATCATCGTCTATGGCAACTGTATGTGCTGGTACTATGGCTATGATGGATGCTGGTGTACAGTTAAAGAAACCTGTATCTGGTATTGCTATGGGATTAATTACCGATGTAGAATCTGGTAAGTATGCCGTGCTTTCTGATATTTTAGGTGATGAAGATCATTTAGGAGATATGGACTTTAAAGTAACTGGTACTGCTGATGGTATTACGGCTTGCCAAATGGATATTAAAGTAAAAGGTTTAAGCTACGAAATTTTAGTAAATGCTTTAAAACAGGCTAGAGACGGTCGTTTACATATTTTAGGTAAGATTACCGAAACTATAGAAACGCCTAATGCAGATGTTAAAGATCATTCACCAAAAATGGTTACTAGAAGAATTCCTAACGAGTTTATTGGTGCTTTAATTGGACCAGGTGGTAAGGTTATTCAAGAAATGCAAAAAGAAACAGAAACAACTATTGTTATTAACGAAGATCCTGTTACAGAAGAGGGTATTGTTGAAATATTAGGTGTTGGTAACACAGGTATTGATGCTGTTATGGCAAAAATAGACGCTTTATTATTTAAACCTACTGTTGGTAGTGTTTATGAAGTAAAGGTTATTAAAATGCTAGATTTTGGTGCCGTTGTAGAATATATGGATGCCCCAGGAAACGAAGTGTTATTGCACGTAAGTGAGTTGGCATGGGAACGCACAGAAAATGTTAGCGATGTTGTAAACATGGGCGATGTTTTTGATGTGAAGTACTTTGGTCAAGATCCAAGAACACGTAAAGAAAAAGTGTCTAGAAAGGCTATTTTACCAAAACCAGAAGGTTATGTAGCTAGACCACCTAGAGAGAATAACGATCGTGGTGGACGTGGACGTGACAATAAAGGTAGAGATAATCGTGGACGTGATAACCGTCGTGATGATAGAAAACCTAGAGAAGAGAGAAAAGACGATTAATTCGTAATTTCTGTTTTAATTACTATAAAAAGAAGCCTGTTTCTAAAGTTAGAAACAGGCTTCTTTTATTTTATTAACTCACTGTGTAATTTATAAAAAAGGAAAAACTTTTAGCTTTCCCTTTTTTAGTTTTAATAAAATAATTATTTATTAACTCTAACAAATTTTGTGTTTGCCCATTGTATACGAGCAAGTCCACCTTTTACTCTGTAGGCACCATAGCGTATACCAGACTGTAGGCCTCTTGTAGCTTCTGGAATATTCCAAAAGAAATTTTGTCCACCAATTTTAGCATTAGCATAATGTACTTTTTGTCCATTACTGGTTCTAAACCCAACACTTAACTCAAAAGCTGTTGGATGTCCTTTTTTAATATTTTTTAAAAACACAAGTTCTCGGCCAGACACCCCACTTCCGCCACGTGTTTTAATTTGTTCTCTATAAATATTAAAAGAAACTTGTGTCGTACGTCCCTGTTTATCTACACCATAAACAGGTTTTGCTATAAATAAACAAATTGCAGGATCTGGAGAACCGTCGTTTGTAGAGGCTCCTGGTCTTTTAGAATGCTTACCTTTTGCTTGTGCTATATAAGTTCCATTATCTTTATCGTTGCCAGCATCCCCTACTTCTAGAATTCTAAACACACCATTAAATTGAACATAACTACCTACGTTATTATTTGATCTATTAAGTGAGCGCTCTATTCTTGGCTGAAGACCGTTAGTGTCGAAGTGGTTTGAATTTACAGCAATATTGTAATTTCCAAAGGTAAAAGGACCATGTTTAATTTCGTGATAATTTGAATAGCAACTTCTGTCGTCTATTTTTCCATGGTTAACGGCATTCGCAACGTCTAATGTTCTAACTGTATTTCGCCCACCTTGAGAACAATTATCTAATGGAACTCGCCTTGCTGTTGCTGCGCTAGTAGAATTTTCTACCTGTAAAACAGTATCGTCGTTATCTACATTACAAGAGAATAACGTACATAAAGTCATTATGGACGCAATAGAGGTTAGTTTGTAGTTAGTTTTTAATGTTTTCATATTTATTTAGTTTTAGTTTGGAACTAAAATTAGCATAAACAAAATGACTAACTATACTGTACTATGCTGTTTAAATACAAAATAATCAGATAAAGAACATAAATAATGTTATTTTATGAATTTTCTTATGAAAAAACACCTATTTCAACAAACAAAAAAAACGTGTATAAAACACGAATAAATAATTTTATATCTATATGTTTTAAATTGCATCAATAAAAAAGAGGCTATTTACACAAACAGCCTCTTTCATAAAAGATAGATCATAAATTTATTTTTCAATTTTTACATACTCTGTGTTTGCCCACTGTATACGAGCTCTACCTCCTTTTACTCTATATGCACCATATCTTATTCCTGATTGTAAACCTCTTTCTGGTTCTGGAATGTTCCAATAGTAATTTGTGCCTCCAATTTTTGCATTAGCATAATGTAATTTTTTACCGTTACTTGTTCTAAACCCTACCTTTAATTCAAAACCCGTTGGGTGCCCTCTTTTTACATTCTTTAAAAACACTAAAGTTCTTCCATCTCCAGCACTGCCACCTCGAGTAGTGATTTGCTCTCTATAGATATTAAATGATACTTGAGAGTACTTACCATTACTACCTAACGCATAAACAGGTTTAGCTAAAAATAAACAGATTGCAGGATCTGTAGAGCCATCATTAGTAGCAGCTCCTGGACGTTTAGAATGCTTCCCTTTGGCTTGCGCAATATAGGTACCATTATGCTTATCTTCTCCTGTATAACCAACTTCAAGAATTCTAAATGTTCCTTTTAATTGTACATAACTACCAGAATTACTATTTGCTCTACTAAGTGAACGCTCTATTCTTGGCTGTAAGTTATTAGTATCTATATGATTTGAATTTGCTGTTACATTATAATTACCATATGTTGTAGTATTAACTATTGTTTCATGATAATTAGAGTAACAACTTCTATCGTCTATTTTACCCTCGTTAACCGGATCTTCAATGTCTGTTTCTTTAACAGCATTTCTTCCTTGCCATGTGCAATTTTGCTCTTCCCCTTTTTTTGATATCAAAGCTTGATCGGCTTGAGAAGCTGTTTCTAATTGAGAGATTTCTTCGTTATTTTCTACTTGACAAGAAAATAAGACA
>CALHCQ010000083.1 GCA_937936645.1 uncultured Algibacter sp. | reverse complement strand
AGGTACAATATCTTGTGTAGCAGCCATCATTTTAGTGGCAATTTGATTTAGTATTTGCCCTTTGTATGGTATGCCTTTTGGCATAACCACATCGAATGCTGATAGCCTATCTGTGGCAACCATAACTAATTCGTTATCATTTATGTTGTAAACGGCTCTCACTTTTCCTTTATAAAGGCTTTTTTGCCCAGGGAAATTAAAATTAGTATCTATTATTGTATTGCTCATAAGATGCTATGTTAAGGCTTGTAATAAGGTTTTAAATTAAAAAACAAAATTAGTTTTTTTTATTTAAACTTGTAAACGCTTCTTTGCTTTTATTAAAAACAATGGTTCTTATATTAATTAAAAAAAGCCCTTTAGTTTTATTACTAAGGACTTTTATAATTAGTTTACTAATCTATATTTTCTATGCTTTTGTAAGCCTCTATAACTTTCTTAACCAATTTGTGCCTAATAACATCTTTATCGTCTAGAAATATCATGCCAACACCATCTATATTTTTTAAAATCAATAAAGCTTCTTTTAATCCAGATATGGTGCGTCTTGGCAAGTCTATTTGTCCGGGATCTCCTGTTAATAAAAATTTAGCATTTTTACCCATACGTGTTAAAAACATTTTCATTTGTGCATGAGTTGTATTTTGACCTTCGTCTAAAATTACAAATGCATTGTCTAGTGTTCTACCACGCATAAATGCTAAAGGTGCTATTTGTATGGTCCCTTTTTCTATGTAATGCGATAGCTTTTCTGGAGCAATCATATCTCTTAAAGCATCGTATAAGGGTTGCATGTATGGATCTAACTTTTCTTGTAAATCTCCTGGTAAGAAGCCTAAATTTTCTCCAGCTTCTACGGCAGGTCTTGTTAAAATAATTCTTTTAACCTCTTTGTTTTTTAAGGCTTGTACAGCTAAAGCTACGCCAGTATATGTTTTACCGGTACCTGCAGGCCCAATAGCAAATACCATATCGTTTTTATGCATGAGCTCTACCATTTTTCTTTGGTTAGCTGTTTGGGCTTTAATTAATTTGCCACCAACACCATGCACAATAACTTCGCCGCTTTTAACAGAGGTTTTATAATCGTCACTACTTTGACTTGTTAAAACACGCTCTATGGCGTTTTCATCTAATTTATTATATTTCATGAAGTGTTTTAATAACATCGAGACTCGTCTATCAAACTCTTCTAGCAGTTCTTCATCTCCGTAAGCTTTTATTTCATTTCCTCGAGCTACAATTTTAAGCTTAGGAAAATACTTTTTTAAAAGTTCGATGTTAGTATTTTGCGCTCCAAAAAAATCGTTTGGAGATATTTCTTCAAGGGTTATAATAATTTCGTTCAAAGGCGTACATTTAAAAATTAAACTTATGATTTTACATTATTTTAATAATAACCATTTCAGATGAAATGATTTTATTAGTTTTGTATTTGTTAATCACTTTCTCTCAAATATATATAATTTTGAGATATTAACAGTTAAGATTTTACAATAGTTTTATTAATGGCAATTATAACTTTAACAACAGATTTTGGTGAAAAAGATCACTACGCTGGTGCCGCTAAAGGTGCTATATACTCTGAATTGCCAGATGTTAACATCGTAGATATATCGCATGCTGTTTCTCCTTTTAATACTTTAGAGGCGGCTTATATTATTAAAAATGCCTATCATAATTTTCCAAAGGGTACTATTCATATTATTGATGTAGATTCTGAATTGAGTCCAGAAAATAAACATATTGCGGTAAAATTGGATGATCATTTTTTTATTTGTGCCAATAATGGTATTATGAGTATGATTTGTGCCGAAATTGTAGCAGATAGAATTGTAGAAATAAGAATACCTAATAATTTGCCAAAAATGCAACCCATTGCAGATGCGTTTGTAAAAGCTGCTTGCCATATAGCTCGTGGAGGTACCTTGGAAGTTATAGGTAAGCATATAGAAACAATTAAGCCTATAAAAAAATTAAAGCCTTTTGTAAACGAAAATCAAACCCAGATTGTCGGTCACGTTATATATATAGATAATTACGGTAATGTTATAACTAATATTAAGCGTACTTTTTTTGATAGTTTAATAAAAGGTCGCGCTTTCGAAATTTTAGCAAGAAACCATAAGTTTAACAAAATTAACGATAGATACTGTGATATTGTCAACTTTGATTTTGAAGCTAATAAGCGTCATGACGAAGGACGTAAACTAGTAGTTTTTAATTCTAGTGGTTTTTTAGAAATTGCATTGTATAAAAGTAATCCAGAAACAGCAGGTTGTGCCTCTAGTTTACTCGGGTTAAAAGTAATGGATAGCATTTCAATTAACTTTAAGCCTTTTAATCACGAACAAAAAGTTTCTTTATAAATAGTGAGTTTTTAAAATTAAAACTTTCAATTTATTTTACTAACAATTAAATTGGCGCTTTAATAGTTATTAATACCTAATCATCAAAAAAATAAAGCGCATATGTTTGCTATTTTAAAAAAAGAAATAAATACATTTTTTGCTTCACCTATAGGTTACTTTGTAGTGGCTGTTTTTTTATTGCTAAATGGTCTTTTTTTATGGGGTTTTGATGGCGATTTTAATATTCTAAATTTTGGCTTTGCAGACCTGTCTTCCTTTTTTTTATTAGCGCCATGGGTATTAACCTTTTTAATACCTGCAGTAACCATGAGAAGTTTTGCTGAAGAAAAAAAGCAAGGCACCTTAGAGTTATTGCTAACAAAGCCAATATCATATCTACAACTTGTTTTAGGTAAATATTTTGGAGCATTGTTATTAATATTTATAGCACTAATTCCTACCTTATTATATGTTTACACTATTTATAATTTAGGAGACCCTGTCGGTAATTTAGACATGGCTAGTACTATAGGGTCTTACATTGGGTTATTATTTTTAGTAGCAAGTTATACGGCTATAGGTGTGTTTTGTTCTAGTTGCTCTCAAAACCAAATAGTAGCTTTTATATGTGCTATATTTTTGTGTTTTCTTTTTTATATTGGTTTTGAAGGTATAGCAGAATTTACGTCTCAATTGTTTTTAGAACAATTGGGTATGAGCGCACACTTTAAAAGTGTGAGTAGGGGGGTGCTGGACTCTAGAGATATTATATATTTTTTAAGTGTAACTGTATTTTTTATAATTATAACCACTTACAGTATAAGAACGGAAAAGTTACAGCGTTCTATTTTTACTAAAATAGCGTTGCTTCTTATAGCTTTAATATTATTTAACATAGCAAATTATTCGTTTTTTTTGAGAGCCGATTTAACTCAAGATAAACGCTACACATTAAGCGATGCATCTGTGAATATTATAAAAGACATAGAGTCGCCAATATTAGTAGATGTTTTTCTGGAAGGCGAAGATTTTCCGTCAGAGTTTAGGCGTTTAAAGCGTGAAACAAAACAGATGCTTGAAGAGTTTTCTGCAAAAAATAACAACATACATTTTAATTTTATAAATCCAATACAAGACGAAGCAAATAAAGAGCGTAACATAAAGCAATTAAATGCAAGAGGGTTAAAACCTATGTTATTAGGTGTAAACGAGCGTGGTAAATCTTCAGAAACGGTAATATTTCCTTGGGCATTGGCTAGTTATAATAATAAAACAGTTAGTATATCTTTAATAAAAAACAAAATAGGGGCTAGCCAACAAGAATTAGTTACTAATTCTGTACAACATTTAGAGTATGCTTTTGCAGATGGATTTAGTAAACTTACACAGCCTAAAAAGCGTAAAATTGCCATTTTAAAAGGCAACAATCAGTTAGAAGATAAGTATATAACAGATTTTGTTAGAAAGTTAGGAAGCTATTATTTTATAGCTCCATTTACGTTAGACAGTACAACTACAAACCCACAAAAAACACTAAAGGATTTAAATGCATACGATTTAATTATATCTGCAAAACCAACAGAACCATTTACAGAAAAAGAAAAGTTAGTATTAGATCAATACACGATGCAGGGCGGTAAAAGTTTGTGGCTTATAGATGCTGTAGGTATAGAAAAAGACAGTTTACACAATGCAACTGGTAGCAGTTTTGCCTTAGCAAGAGATTTAAATTTAACCAGTTTATTTTTCAATTACGGTATACGTGTAAATCCAGTAATGGTAAGCACACCATACTCGGCACCAATAACACTTGCTATGGGTACAGGCAGTGAATCTCAGTATCAGCATTTAAAATGGCCTTACGCACCTTTAGCTGCGTCGCAAAGTAAACACCCTATATTACATAATTTAAACTTAGTAAAGTTTGATTTTGCCAATCAAATCGATACTTTAAAAAATAAAATAAATAAAACCATCCTTTTACAAAGTGCACCTTTAACTAGGCTAGAAGGCGTACCTCGTGAAGTTAGTTTAAGTGTGGTAACTAAAACTATAAACCCTAAAACATTCAACAAAGGTAAACAAACCTTAGCCGTATTATTAGAGGGTGCTTTTACATCTGCATATAAAAGCAAGGTTAAACCTTTTAAATTAGACAAAAATATAGAAGAAAGCCTTTCTACAAAAATGGTTGTTATTGCCGATGGTGATGTTATTAAAAATGATGTGATAAACAATAAAGTACAAGAATTAGGCTTTGACCGTTGGACAGGAAAAACCTATGGAAACAAAGAATTTTTATTAAACACCGTAAATTATTTGTTAGACGACGACGGACTTATAAACATTCGTTCTAAAGAAATTAAAGTAGCTTTTCTTGATCAACAAAAAATAATTAAAGAAAAAACGAAGTGGCAAGTTATAAACATCTTAATACCAATACTATTACTTGCTTTGTTTGGTTTTATCTTTAATTACAGAAGAACAAAAAAATACAGCCGCTAAATGTTAATAAGTTTGTTTCTAATTTAAGTTACTATCGAATATATTTGTAAGTAACAATTAGTTAAATTAAAACGATTCTTTTAGATGAAATTTATAGTATCAAGCACATACCTATTAAAACAATTACAAGTTTTAGGAGGCGTTATAAGCAGTTCGAATACATTGCCAATTTTAGATAATTTTTTATTTGAACTTGACGAAAACAAACTAACCGTATCTGCTAGTGATTTAGAAACTACAATGTCTTCATCTTTAAATGTAGAAAGTGAAAGTCAGGGGAGTATTGCCATTCCTGCACGTTTACTTTTAGACACATTAAAAACTTTTCCAGAGCAACCTTTAACATTTATAATAGAGGATAATAATACTATAGAAATAAGTTCTAATCATGGTAAATATGCCCTAGCTTATGCCTCTGGAGACGAGTTTCCTAAAGCAGTTGCTTTAGAGGACCCTAGTAAGACAATTATAAAAGCCGATGTTCTTGCAACAGCCATTAGTAAAACTATTTTTGCTGCAGGTAACGACGACTTAAGACCGGTTATGAGTGGTGTGTTTTTTCAATTCTCTACAGAAGGACTAACTTTTGTAGCTACCGATGCACATAAACTTGTAAAATACACAAGATCGGATATTACAGCAAACCAAGTGGCAGAGTTTATTATGCCAAAAAAGCCTTTAAATCTACTTAAAGGTATTCTGTCTAACGACGAAGAGGTAACTATAGAGTACAACGAATCTAATGCTAAGTTTACATTCGAAAACTCAGAATTAATTTGTCGATTAATAGATGGCAAGTACCCTAATTATGAAGCTGTAATACCAAAAGAAAATCCGAATAAATTAGCCATAGATAGAACACAGTTTTTAAACTCTGTACGCCGTGTTAGTATCTTTTCTAACAAAACAACACATCAAATACGATTAAAAATTGCTGGATCTGAATTAAATATATCTGCCGAAGATATTGATTATAGCAATAAAGCAGAAGAGCGATTAACTTGCGATTATCAAGGTGATGATATGCAAATTGGTTTTAACTCTCGATTTTTAACCGAAATGCTAAATAACTTAACAGCAACCGATGTACAATTAGAAATGAGTATGCCAAATAGAGCAGGTATTTTAACACCAATAGATGGTCTTGAAGAAGGCGAATTAATAACCATGTTAGTTATGCCTGTTATGCTAAATGCTTAATATAAAGCAGTATATTATAAAAAAAACCATCCTACAAAAATAGGATGGTTTTTTTGTAATGACATTTTTAACAGTTTATCTGATTATTTTGTAAGTATTATGTGTTATTTTAGCACGAAATAAAACATAACACAAATGAAAATAACAAGAAAACTTATAGTAGCACTTGCCTTTATAAGTGTATTTGCATCATGTTCTAATGATGATAGTACAGATCCAGAACTTCCAATCTCACAAGAACCGGAACCAGAACAGCCGGAGGTCGTCGTAACGCCTAAGGTAGAATTTACAGACTTATCTATATCCAAAGCTTTACTTTTTACAGATCAAGCCATAACAGTTGCCATAAAAGGGAATAATTTTAATAATGTAGAGTTTACTTATTCTGATAATGCAGCTATTACTTCTACTAAAGTAAACGATTCAATATACGAGTTAAAGTCTAGTACGTCTGTAAAATCTAATGTTACTGTATCATTACAAAATGGAGATGATGTAGAAACAAAATCTGTAGATGTCGAGTTTGTACAACATGGTGTATTTCAGTCTCGTATTGTAGAGGGGATTAATGTAGATTTTGATGGGGCATCCAGAGTATTAGAACTTTTTGGTGAACCAGATAGAAAACAAGCGAGTAGTAGTGGGAATTTTGTAAACTGGCTTTATCTTGACGAAGGTATTGATTTTGCTGTAACATCAAGTTCAAGTACTGTTACCTCGGTCTTTATTAATACAGCTAGTAGACTTGTTAATGTAGATGGAACAGATTCAATCTTTAGACCCTATCCACACTCAATCAACAATATGTTTAATTTTAGTGATAGTGAAAGAAATGGTATAAATGAAGTTGTTTCTTCACTAGGGCAGCCAACATTTACTTTAGAAAGAGGGGCACCTTTTACTTTTCCTGAAGGAACTATTGGTTTTAAAAGAGAAACATCGCCTCCAGATGCAGAAAATAACAGAAGAGGTTTATACGAATATGTTTATTTTTATAATAATAATCCAGACAATGCACTGCGTTTTAGTTTTTTTGCTGATAGTATTGATAGTTATCAAGGAGAGTTTATATCTTCTATTACTATTTTTTAATCGATATATTAAACATAAAAAAAGCGCAACCTATACAGGTTGCGCTTTTTTTATTTATTAAATAAGTAGATTATTTTACTTCTTCGAAGTCTACATCTTCTACATTATCTCCTTCTGCTTGAGCAGCTCCAGCATCTGGTCCTGGAGCTCCACCTTGTTGTGCTTCAGCTTGTGCTTTGTACATTTCTTCTAGGGCAACTTTCCATGCTTCGTTTATTTTCTATAAAGCAGGTGCTTTAGAAGATTCAAGTAAAACAATTATAAAAGCAGATGTTCTTGCAACAACCATTAGCAAAACTATTTTTACTTCAGTTAACAACTACTTAAGACCGGTTATGCGCGGTGTGTTTTTTCAATTTTCTACCGAAGAACTTACCATTGTATATTGTAGCTACCGTTGTATAATTAGAAATGATTATGCCACATAGAGCAGGTGTTTTAACACCAATAGATTGTCTTGAAGAGGGAGAATTAATAATCATGTTAGTTATGCTAAATGCTTATTATAAAGCAATATTTTATAAAAGAAATAATATTACAAAATAGGGGGTATAATAACATTTTATGTGATTATTTTGTAAGTGTTATGTGTTATTTTAGCGCGAAATAAAACATAATACAAATGAAAATAATAATAACAAGAAAACTTATAGTAGCACTTGCCTTTATAAGTGTATTTGCATCATGCTCTAAAGATGATAGTGCAGAACCAGAACAGCCGGAGGTCGTCGTAACGCCTAAGGTAGAATTTACAGACTTATCTATATCCAAAGCTTTACTTTTTACAGATCAAGCCATAACAGTTACCATAAAAGGGAATAATTTTAATAATGTAGAGTTTACTTATTCTGATAATGCAGCTATTACTTCTACTAAAGTAAACGATTCAACATACGAGTTAAAGTCTAGTACGTCTGTAAAATCTAATGTCACCGTATCATTACAAAATGGAGATGATGTAGAAACAAAATCTGTAGATGTCGAGTTTGTACAACATGGTGTATTTCAGTCTCGTATTATAGAGGGGATTAATGTAGATTTTGATGGGCCAGCTAGAGTGTTAGAACTTTTAGGTGAACCAGATAGAAGGTCAACCAATACTATTGGGGATTTTGTAAGTTGGTCATATTTTGATATGGGTCTTATTTTTACTGTATCATCAAGTATTGTCACTTCGGTCTTTATTAATACATATAATAGAGTTGGAACAACTCGAACCTTTAGTCCCTATCCATACTTAATTAACAATACACTTAATTTTAGCGATAATGAAAGAAATACTATGGATGAAGTTGTTTCTACGCTAGGACAGCCAATATTTACTTTAGAAACAGGAGCACCTTTTACTTTTCCTGAAGGCACTAGTGGGTTTAAAAGAGAAAGAGCAGCTCCAGAACCAGAAAATAATACAAGAGGTTTGTATGAATATGTATATTTTTATAATAATAATTCAAGCATTATACTGCGTTTTGGTTTTTCTGCTGATAGTATTGATGGTTATCAAGGAGAATTTATATCTTCCATTAATATTCTTTAATCGTTATATTAAATATAAAAAAAGCGCAATCTGTATAGATTGCGCTTTTTTTTATGTATTAAATAAGTAGATTATTTTACTTCTTCGAAGTCTACATCTTCTACATTATCTCCTTCTGCTTGAGAAGCTCCAGCATCTGGTCCTGGAGCTCCACCTTGTTGTGCTTCAGCTTGTGCTTTGTACATTTCTTCTGAGGCTACTTTCCATGCTTCGTTAATTTTCTCTAAAGCAGGTGCTATTACAGCGACGTCTTTAGATTCGAATGCTGTTTTTAATTCAGCTAAAGCTTCTTCTACAGGCTTTTTCTTATCATCAGATAGTTTGTCTCCAAATTCTGTTAATTGTTTTTCTGTTTGAAAAATCATAGAATCTGCTTCATTTAAAGTTTTAGCATCTTCTGCAGCTTTAGCATCTGCTTCAGCATTTGCTTCAGCATCAGCTTTCATTTTCTCTATTTCTTCTTCTGTTAAACCAGATGAAGCTTCAATTCTAATGTCTTGTTTTTTACCTGTAGCTTTATCTTCTGCAGATACTTTAATAATACCATTAGCATCAATATCAAAAGTAACCTCAATTTGTGGAACACCACGTTGTGCTGGTGGAATATCACTTAAGTGAAAACGACCAATTGTTTTATTGTGTTGTGCCATTGGGCGCTCTCCTTGTAAAACATGTATTTCTACAGATGGTTGGTTATCTGCTGCCGTAGAGAATACTTGAGATTTTTTAGTTGGTATTGTTGTATTTGCTTCTATAAGTTTTGTCATTACATTACCCATAGTTTCTATACCAAGAGATAATGGTGTAACGTCTAAAAGTAATACATCTTTAACATCTCCTGTTAATACACCACCTTGTATTCCTGCTCCTAAAGATACAACCTCGTCTGGGTTTACACCTTTACTTGGTGCTTTACCAAAAAAGGCTTCTACAGCAGCTTGTACTGCAGGTATACGTGTAGATCCTCCTACTAATATAACCTCGTCGATATCAGATTTAGATAGTCCAGCTGCTTTTAATGCAGATTGGCAAGGGTCTATTGTACGCTTTACTAAATCGTCTATTAATTGCTCGAATTTAGCTTTTGTTAACGTACGTACTAAGTGTTTTGGTCCACTTGCAGTTGCTGTTATATATGGTAAGTTTATTTCTGTTTGTGCAGAAGATGATAATTCTATTTTAGCTTTCTCTGCAGCTTCTTTTAAACGTTGTAAAGACATAGGATCTTTTCTTAAATCCATGTTTTCTTCTGCGTTAAACTCGTCTGCTAACCAATTAATAATTTTTTCATCTACATCATCACCACCTAGGTGTGTATCTCCATCGGTAGATAGTACTTCAAAAACACCATCTCCTAATTCTAATATAGAAACATCGTGTGTACCACCACCAAAATCGAAAACAACTATTTTTTGGTCAGTTCCTTTTTTGTCCATACCATAAGCTAAAGCAGCTGCAGTAGGTTCGTTTATAATTCTACGTACTTTTAAACCTGCAATTTCTCCAGCTTCTTTTGTAGCTTGACGTTGTGCATCGTTAAAGTAAGCAGGTACTGTAATTACTGCTTCGCTAACACTTTGACCTAGATAATCTTCAGCTGTTTTTTTCATTTTCTGAAGAATCATTGCAGATAATTCTTGTGGCGTGTATAAGCGACCATCAATATCTACACGAGGTGTATCGTTATCACCTTTTACAACAGCGTAAGGTACACGTTCTACTTCTTTTTTAGATTCAGAATACTTGTTACCCATAAAACGTTTAATTGAATAAACGGTTTTTGTAGGATTTGTTACTGCTTGTCTTTTTGCAGGGTCTCCAACTTTAATTTCTCCACCTTCTACAAAAGCGATAACAGATGGTGTTGTGCGTTTTCCTTCTGCATTTGGAATTACAACAGCTTCGTTACCTTCCATTACAGAAACGCAAGAGTTTGTTGTACCTAAATCGATTCCAATTATTTTACTCATAATATTTATACTTTATATTTTTTAATTTTATTTTAAAACTCATTTACTACTAGTCAATCTTTGTGCCAACTAAAAAATGCTGACACAGTGTCAGTAATACAACATTTATGGGTTGTTGTTTAATATGGTTGACATTTAATATAGATATAAATAAAAACACAGTACTTATTAAGTACTGTGTTTAAATCAATGTATAAATAAAAAATTAAAAATAAATTAATTTCTTGGAGCTCCTACTTGCATTTGTGCACTTACTACACTTGCATCTGGTTGTGTAATTACTGGGCAGTTAATTATTGCTCCAGTAGCAGTTAATAAATCAGACAAAGAGTTTGCTAAAGGCTCTGGGTTTGCATTTCCTCTAAAAGGAATTAAAATACCTTGCTCTAATAACTCATTAATTTGATCAAAACTTCTTAATATTGGGCGTTCTGCTTCTGGTACTGTAAATTCTGTAACATGTGCATCCCACATTGGTGCATATCTAGTATCACTTGGATCTATAGGGAATGTGTTTGTTGGGTCTTGTACTTGACGGTTACTTAAAGCTGCTGTGTTTAAACCTTGTACTCCAAATCCATCTCCATTGTCAAAAGTTCTACCGTTTGCTGTTGGACTAAAAGGTAGCATAGATCCTCCTGGAAACACTCCAAATGCTGGCAGATTTGCTAATTTTGGTGCAAATACTCCTAATTCAATTGCTGCAGGAGCTGGATCAGATGTATCTGTTACAATATGGAAGTAATATGGACGATTATCATGCCATCCGTCTAATAATTGCATAACTACTGATGCTTGACTTATAGATAAGTTTGGGTTGTTTAAGTCGTCTTCTTGAGCTTGACTATTACCATCTGGGTGTGGAATTCTATCGTGTATACCTGTACTGTTTGCTACTAATTGAGCGTTAATAACAATGCTAGTTCCTGGTAATACTACGTAAGAAGACCAATTAGCATCTGCAATAGCTCCAGGGTTTACTTCTGCAGGTGGGAAACCTTCTAATAAACCATCTTCACTTGGCGCTCCTGCTACTAAAGATCTTTTCGGAGAAAAATCTACAGAACCCTCAAAAACAAGTCGGCCATCAGGACTCCAGTTAGAGTTTTGCTCACCACCAGAACCTATAGAGTTAGCCATTCTAGGAGAAAAGATAACCCCTAATTCTCTTGCTAAATCAGCATCAGATGCTTCTGTTATTACATAGTAACCTTCTCTTCGACTACCGTTTGGTAAAGTTTCCCAACCTTGAAACATAGGGAATCTTGCCGTTGGTCCGGCAGGTACAACAGAGCGATCTGTACGAAAATCGATACCTAAAACACTTGGTAAAAATACATTTTGCGCTTCGGTAAATGTTACAGCAGGATTATTAACGTCGAATGGTACACCTCCGTCTTCTCTTATACTATTTAATAGTAATTGTGCTGCGTTTGGTGCTTGAGGCTCTGCTGCTACAGAGTTATTATCATCATCATTACAAGACACTAAACCTAAAGATAGTGTTAATGCCAGTAATATATTCATTTTAATATTTTTCATTTTCTATTTTTTTTTAAGATTAAATAAAATTTTAATTACACTTTTTATTTCTTATTAATAATGAAGGATTTGGCCAAACACTAAATATTAATTATTAAGATTTTTTAACTAATTTCTTAACACATACTTAGTGAGGTATAACCTTTTATTCTTACAGTGTTTTTTTAAAAAAAACATTTTAAAAAACACAAATACTTGATTTAAAGTCTCTTATGGTTTAATTTTTTGTTAAAAAAATATAGATGTTATTTTTTATTATTATAAAATATTGCTATTTATGTTAGATATCTAACATTAAATTAAAGTGATAAATAGATCTATAATTTGTTTTTTTCTATTAAAGTTTTGCTTAACAAAAACTATATTTACAAAAAATATAAATTTATGTCTACGGCAAAAAAAGAATACAAACGGGTTACTGTTAAAACATTGGTTGATATGAAAGCGCATGGCGAAAAAATATCTATGTTAACAGCTTACGATTATACCATGGCAAAAATTGTAGATGGAGCAGGAGTAGATGTTATTCTAGTAGGCGACTCTGCAAGTAACGTTATGGCAGGTCATGAAACCACATTGCCAATAACATTAGATCAAATGATTTACCATGCATCGTCTGTTGTAAGAGCCGTAAATCGAGCTTTGGTTGTCGTCGATTTACCTTTTGGTAGTTACCAAAGTGACCCCAAAGAGGCTTTACGATCTGCTATTCGAATAATGAAAGAGAGTGGTGCACACTCTGTTAAGGTAGAAGGAGGTAAAGAAATTAAAGATTCTATAAAACGCATATTAAATGCCGGCATACCTGTTATGGGGCATTTAGGTTTAACACCCCAATCTATATATAAATTTGGTACTTATACAGTTCGTGCCAAAGAAGAGCAAGAGGCTATAAACCTTATAGAGGACGCTAAAATGTTAGAGCGTTTAGGATGTTTTGCCATAGTATTAGAAAAAATACCTGCAAAATTAGCCAAGCAAGTAGCCCAAAGTGTTAGTATACCAATTATTGGTATTGGTGCTGGTAGCGATGTCGATGGCCAAGTATTAGTATTACACGATATGATTGGAATGACTCACGAATTTAACCCAAGATTTTTAAGGCGTTATATGAATTTATATGAAGATATGACAACCTCTATATCTCAATATGTAGATGATGTAAAAACTAGAGATTTTCCAAACGATAACGAGCAGTATTAATTTATAAAAATTGCCAAAAAATATTAATGTGTCGGGTAAAATAATTTCTAACAAAACAAATCTTCAGGTTTTATATGAAGATAATCATATTATTATTGTTAATAAGCGTGCTGGCGATATTGTTCAAGGTGATAAAACAGGCGACAAACCTTTAAGTGATGTGGTTAAAGAGTATATTGCACACAAATATAATAAACCAGGCAACGTTTACTTGGGTGTTGTACATAGGCTAGATAGACCAACTACTGGCGTTGTGGTTTTTTCTAAAACAAGCAAAGCATTACCAAGACTTAATAAATTGTTTGCAGATAAGGTTGCTAAAAAAACATACTGGGCTGTTGTTAAAAATAGTCCACCAAAGTCTTTTGATACTTTAACACATTGGTTAAAAAAGAACCCAAAAAATAATAAGTCTACACCTTATAAGAAAGAAATTAAAGATAGCAAAAAGGCTATTTTACATTATCAATTATTAAAAAAGTTGGATAACTACTACCATTTGGAGATTAATTTAGAAACCGGTAGGCATCATCAAATACGAACACAGTTGGCAGCCATTGGTTGTCCTATTAAAGGCGATTTAAAATACGGATTTAATAGAAGTAATCCAGACGCTAGTATACATTTACATGCTAGGCATTTGGCATTTATTCATCCTGTTAAAAACGAACCCATAAACATAACAGCACCCTTACCTAAAAATGCTATTTGGGATGCCTGTAAATAAAATGATATTATTATGTTACCCAACATTATGAAAAACCTAGTAACGACATTACTCATATTCCTATTTATACTTTTTCAAAGTTGTAATAATAGCCAAACTATAGATTTGAAAAACTATCGAATTGACAAGGAAGTTAGGTTTGATTCTAGAAACAAACTAAAAGAATTATTATCAGGAAAAGAAGTTGAAAAAAATTGGATTCAAGAAGTTTTTGAAAATACAATTATCACTTCAAAAAATGGAGATTTTTGGGAAGGAATGGAATCAAAAATATACTCAATCGGAAAAATAAACTCTGAAAGTGAAACGAATTGGATTATTGCTAAACAAATATTTTTAGTAGATGGAGAATTAACTGAATTTTATCTCATACGTATGAACAGTGAAATGAATTTAGAAGAAATAATATATTTAGGAAATGCAGGCGAATATGTGCAATGCAGTGATTATGTAAATTTCACTTTTAATTCCGAAAAAGGCAAAGTCGATTATTTCAATAGTTGCTTTAGTGGATTTGACGAAAAAAAAGATGTAACTCTTTTTGCTATTAAAAATATCAAAACGGAAATTGAATTAAAAGAAAGATTAATAGTGAAAAGAGATACTCTGAATTATATAATTGAGGAAAATTAACGTTGGGTAACACCGTATATAATTTATGCTAGTTCTAGCCTACTTACGAAAATCCTCGCGGATTTTCTATTAGGTTTTTATTTGTTAACTTAGTTGATTAACAACGCAACAAATCATATACATCTACGTTAGGATTATTTTTTTTATATTGGATAGGAAAGTATTATTATAAACTCGCAGAGCTTTACAATAAAAATAATTGGGGATATGCCATATTAGGTATAGCGTCCTATTATGGTGGTATTTTAATAACAGGTTTTATAGTTGGAATTTTTTCAGGTCTGTTTTTTCCTGACGTTTTAGATGCCGTTAACGAAACCTTATTAGGATTGCTAATGCTCCCTT
>CALHCQ010000082.1 GCA_937936645.1 uncultured Algibacter sp. | reverse complement strand
TACTAAAAAATGGACAATGCCCATCAGGAATTGGGGAGTGATACTAAATCAATTTTTAGCTATATTTGAAAACAGGATTAAGTTATAAATAACCTAACCCTGAAATTTTGAACTTACACACTTTTTAGGATAGTGTCTTTTATCTGTGATTTATTTGCTAACTTTAGTGCCTAAACACGCAACGAAATCATACACAAAACCGTTATCGAGACAACTCGTCTAATACAAGCTTTAATTCGGTATAAGTATATTGGTCTTTTAATTGTTGTTTTAAATCCGATAGGTTATCAAATTTCTTTTTAGGTATCTGTTTTTTTAATGCTTCGTAATGCGATTTACTCATTAAATCGGTTATTTTTATTTCGCCAGTTGGAATAAAACTAGCCAAATGGCCAGAAATTGTGTTTTCGTTTAATTCCCTAATATTAGCAATTTCTTGTATCGATTTTCCTTTTTTAAATAAATCTAAAGAAATACGATTTGTTTCTCCTTTTGCGCGCTTTGGCTTTTTTTCTTGAAATAACGAGGAGTTTGCTGTAATATCGATATCATTTTCATCACAAAAATCAATAATAACTTTTAAAATAGAACCACCATACTTTTCTACACGCGTTTTACCCATGCCGTTAATTTGCAATAACTCATCTTTATTGGTTGGCAATTTTTCGCAAATTTCATACAATGCCTTTTGTGTAAACACCTGGTAATGTACAAGGTCATTCTGTTCGGCTATTTCGTTTCTTAATACACGTAATAACTCGAAAAGCTCTACATTAGTAGTGCCATCTATAACCGTACTTTTTGGTTTTTTAGGTTTTTGCTTGGCTAAAAAGACCGCTTCGGCTCGTAATTTTAAAATAGTTTCTACCTTAAAACCTTTTTCTAGTCCGTTAAAATAAAGTTGCTTAGCAGCTAATAAATCGTCTAGAGTTTCTAACTGCTTATTTATATCTTTCTCTATGGTTTTATTATCAGTTAAATAATTAAAATTTTTAAACGGTTCTACCAAATGGGTTGTTAACTGTGCTTTAAAATAATGAATCGCTTTTACAAAACGTTCTTGAATTTCTTCGCTTTGCTCTGGGCTTTGACCTTCTACACAAAGCGAATTTAATTGCGCTTTAAAACCATTGGCTACTTTTAACAGGTTAGGTAAGGCATCTTTCATGCTAACCAGTGGCGCCTCTATTTGTCCAGAAATAATACTTCTATTTTTATAAAACACATCTAAAATACGTCGTATAGGATATAAGAAATTGAAGAAATTAAAAATTTCTGCAATTAAATTTAACTGAAAAACGGTTTTAGAGGCTAATAAATCGGCTTGGTTTGGCGGATTGTCTTCAGCTATTTTATTAAATGAAATAACATTTGCATCGCTAATAATTTGATTGGAACTTATTTTACTTTTAAGAACTAAGCCTTCTAAAGATTTACACCTGCTTAATGCCACGTAAGTTTGACCATGAGCAAAAGCACCTTGTGCATCTATAATGGCTTTCTCGAAGGTTAAACCCTGACTTTTGTGTATGGTAATAGACCAAGCTAGACGAAGTGGCATTTGGGTATAAGAACCTATTTTATTTTCTGTAATAGCCTGCGTGTCTTTGTCTACAGTGTAATTAATATTCTCCCAAACCTCGGGTGTTGTTACAATATTATAGTCGTCGTCTGGACATTTTACAATAACTTCATCTTGATCTAAGAGTATAACTTTACCTATTTTACCATTAAAATATCTTTTTTCTACCGAGCTATCGTTTTTTATAAACATAACTTGGGCACCTACTTTTAATGATAATTTTTCTTGATTAGGATAAGCAAATTCAGGAAACTTACCTTCTATTTTAGCCTTGTAAGTTCTAGACTTGGTTTTTAATTTGTTAAGGGCATTTACATTAGTTTGCTCTGCCCTAGTGTTATGTGTTGTTAATGCAATATACCCCTCGTCTTCTTCTGGCACAAAATCGGGTATGTAACGTTTATTAAGTTCTTGAGCAGATGCTTGCGAAAGGGCATTATTTCTAATTTCGTTTAAAATATTTATAAAAGTAGGGTTGTCTTGTCTATAAATATGTTTAAGCTCAACTATAACAGCTTGACTAGAAGCGTATGCATGACTACTAAAAAAGAATGCATTTTTATAATATGGCTTAAGTAATTGCCATTCGTTATCTTTTACAACAGGAGATAATTGCTGTAAATCGCCTATCATTAATAATTGTACACCGCCAAAAACTTTATCCTTAGCTCTATAACGTCTTAAGGTTTTATCTATGCCGTCTAACAAATCGGCACGAACCATACTAATTTCATCAATAACCAACAAATCCATAGATTTGATGATATTGATTTTAGTTTTATTAAATTTTTTATTAAAACCTTTCGAAGTATTAAGGTCTGCATCTGGTAATATAGGACCAAATGGCATTTGAAAAAAAGAATGAATAGTAACGCCTTTAGCATTAATGGCAGCAACACCTGTAGGAGCAACAACAACCATGCGCTTAAGGCATTTCATTTTTAACTTATGTAAAAAAGTCGTTTTTCCTGTACCAGCTTTACCTGTTAGAAAAACATTTCTATCTGTGTTATTAATAAAATCCCACGCTAAATCAAGTTCTATATTATCAGCCATTAAAAGAATAGATTTTTAAAATCTGAATATAGTAAAATGATAACCCATTTTTGGTGTATTAAGTAAAAATTAAACACCTAAATATTATCTTATTCTATTAATGGCTGATATAAATTTTTAACTAAGGTATAGAAAAGCTTCTTTTAAAGTAGGAAACACCATAACACTACCAGCCTCTTTTAGCTCTTCTTCGGTATACTGTGTAAGTATTCCAATAGGGATCATTCCTGCCAATCTAGCGGCGGTGGTGCCTGTTAAACTGTCTTCAAAAACCCATAAATCTTTATAATCTTCAGCTTTAAACCCTAATCTTTTTGCTAGTGTAATATATGCTTCAGGGCTCGGTTTTGGTTTTTCGTAATCTTGAACACCAAAATAAACCTCAAAATTAATGTTTAAATGTTTAATACTATTTTTTAAAAACTGTTTGGTTGCGTTACTAGCAATACCAAATGATATGTTATGTTTCGTTAAAAACCCTTCTATTTCTAAAACACCTGGCAATAGCTTAGGCACTTTAAAGTACTCGTCTAGGTGTTTATCTTTTAATAAAAATAAATGTTCTGCATGTTGCTTTTGGCCAATGGTATTACAAAAATACTCTGCTATTAACATAGGTGATTTACCTGCATAACTTTTAGGAAATGGAGGTATCTCTTCATCGAATAAAGCTTTAAATGATGATGACCATGCTGAGTAATGACTTTCAAAGCTATCTACAATAACACCGTCAAAATCGAATAATACTCCTTTAGGCAACTTCATTTACATTTTGTTTTTTTGAATAAACTTT
>CALHCQ010000081.1 GCA_937936645.1 uncultured Algibacter sp. | reverse complement strand
CTGTTTATATCAAAACTAATTTCATTAGAAACCGCTTCTGAGCTAGAAGAATCTCCTCTTCTTACTTTTCTTTCCGAGCCATCAAACATAAAGCTCCCTCCAACTATAAAACGTCCTGCATCTGTTGGTTTAACACCTACTTCATTATTTTGAGCCAACAGAGAAAAGCCTGAACATAATAGTATACTTAATAGTAATATTTTTTTCATATTGTAAGTTGTTTTTTAATTGAGGGCAAATTTATTGAAAAAAGAACAGATAACAAACACATAAGTTAGACTAAAGACTAAATTTTAGCTTCTTTATAAAATGATTAAAAAAACCTCTTACTTTTAAAACATAAGAGGCTATAATTAAGTACTCTTCTAATACTTTAATTCTCTTTTATTATTTTTTTGATGGTTAATTTATTATCGCTAAATAATTTTAAAAAGTAAACACCCGAAGATAACGAATCTAATGCAATATTGGTAGATCCTGAATAACCATGAACTTCTTTATTGTTAATTAACCTACTATTAATATCGTACAACTGTATTCTAGTTACATTAGTGTTTTGCCAATTTATAGTAATATTTCCTTTTGTTGGGTTAGGATAAACTTGTATTTTATCGTCTATTTCTAAATCTGTATTTGTAGATAATACAGGACAAGGGTTTAATATGTTTGTAAAACTAACAGTGGTCAAGGCACTAGATGAATTCCCTGAAGCATCTGTGGCTGTTGTTACTACTTCAAAAGAACTTTTATCTCCTCTTGTAATTAAACTAACATTATCTATTAAAGACTTTGATGGACCTGTAGATCTTTCTGGCACAAATGCATTAAACTTAATTTTTACATTTTCACCTAAATAAGGGAACAATAGTGTACTTATATCTAAGTTAATTTTTTCATTTATAATTGACGGTCCGTTTTTAGGGATATCATAATTATATATAGTGGATATTAAATTATCTTCTTCGTCTGTTAAAACAACGGTAAACCTTCTATTTTCTATTGCGCGTGGAGAAATTCTAAAATTAGCTAACCAATCGAAACTTAATATTGCCGTATTATGTATATTACTTGGCACAGTTATAGTTTGCTCCATTGTAAATGTTGTGTTTGGGGTAGAACTATCAAAAGATGTATAAGCGGCATTGTTTTCGTGTGTTGGAAAAATATTTGCCACACAGCAACAAACTGATAAAGAGTTCTCTGCTACCATCCATTCCAAAACACATGACCTCTGTAGTAAATCAATAGGATTTGTGGTTACTTGCCAACCTACCAAATCTTGCTCAAAACTACCATTTACAATTAATTCTTTATCTTCTAAAACATTAATATCTCTACATTGAAAATCTGTTTTAGATATATTAAATGTGATATCATCGCTACAAGCGTCGTCTGCATTTACTAATAAATCTTCTATAGTTAAATGACCCGCACCTGTAACATCTAAATCTAAAGTAAAAGTGCCTAAGGTCTCTAATGTAGGCCCTTGAACATCTTTAACATTTACTGTAGTTGTACAACTTACTTGATTACCAGCGCTATTTGTTGCTGTTAACGTTACAAGATTTTCTCCTATATCGCTACATGTAAATAGATCTTTATTTATAGTTAGAGCTAAAGGTAAACCCGAACAATTATCTTTTGGAACATTAGGAACATAAACCATATCTAATATGTCTTGAACACTATTTACAGGGCTTAAAATAGTTTCTACTTCTTGTGTTTCTAAATCTATAGTATACATTTTATTACAACTAGGGCTAATTGTACTAGATAACAATTTATTATCTCCTATATATTCTAGAGTTTGCATATTACAATCATCATTTAAATCAAATAAAAGGGTATTGACACCTGAAATTAAATTTACAGAATACAAATTATTTAAATATGAATAAATTAGCCTGTCGTTATTAGCATCGTAAGCTAAACTAGTAGTACTATCAACTGGAAAGCCTACGTTAGAGAAGATACTCATTTGCTTTGTGTTAATATCGTATTTATTTATTTCTCCACTATTAAATATAAAGTATAAATTACCAGCACCATCAAAAGTCATATCGTATACCCTTGTGGTTCCTGTTGTAGATTCTATACTATCTAATAAATCTAACAAAGGAGACTCCTTATTTACACTGTAAGTATACAACAACGGTCTATTAGCACCTCTTCCTTCTCCTAACACATAAAACACACCATTTATATTATTATAAGATATAGCAAAAGTAGTATCAAGACCTGTGTTTACAGAAAAAGAATCAACTATATTTAATTGATTTGTTAATGTTGAATATTCGAACTTTTTAATATCGTCATCCAAACCTGTATTGCTTAAAATAAATAATTCGCTAATATGACTATTTAAAATAAGATTTTCGGGATTTAGTACAGCCTGTCCATTAGTATCTAGTTCTAAATCTATGTTTTCTTCACATAAAATTTCTGTTACATTTGGCAAAATTTCTATTTGAAGCTCTGCAGACTCGACTGTTCCGCAAGGATTGGTATATTGATAAGATATATTTTGAGTCCCTATTTGAGTTTGAGTAAGGTCTAAAGAGAAAGTCGTTCCGTTTTGATTATCTATAACACCAACCCCCGAATAGACACCACCTATTGGTTTTCCTCCTGTTAAGTTAGTTACAAGTCCTTCGTCTATACAAAAAACAGTGTTTTCCATATCGAATAACGTTTTATTTGTATTTATAATTGTAACTGTTGAACTGCAAGAAATAAGGTTTCCATTTTCACTTTCTGCTGTAACTGTAATTTCATTTTCTCCTATATCATTACAGTCAAAAACATCTTTACTTAAAGATATTTTAAGTAAATCACTGGTACAGTTATGTCTAGGCAGATTAGGAATAAACATGAGATCGACACTATTTGTATCAAATGTATCTGAATTTGGAATCAGCCCTACTTCCTGAGTAAGCAAGTTTATACTGTAAATATCGTTACAATTTGTATTAGCCCCAGTTACGATAAGTTTGTTATTACCTACATATTCTAACCCATCTGCACCACAATTAATAAGCGTTGTAAAAACAGGAATGTTTTGGCCAGTTTGCACATCTACAGAATAAAGCTCTCCTAAAGACAAATAGATTAATTTATTATTATCGTAATTATATGTAAAACCTAAACCTATTGTGTTAAAACTAGTACCTGAAACAGAGAAACCACGGATGGTTTTGGTAGATAGATTATATTTATCGATGTCTCCATTAGAAAATATGAAGTATAAATTACCAACATTATCAAAAGTTAAGTCTAATACAATTCCAGTTCCTCTTGACGAAGTAATATCATCTATAAAAACAGGTGCTATGTTTGGGGTTTGAGGGTTGTATTTAAATAATGCACTACGACTTCCTGTTAGGGAATTAAAACCAAGTATATAATACATATTATCTACAGGGTTAAAATCTATAGCTGTATTACCTTGTAAAAAAGTGTTTTGATTGTTAGATGCTACAAAATCAATTTGATTTGTAGTCGTATTGAAGGTATTGTTGGTGTAAAAAGACCTGTTTAATGCTAATAATGAACCTGTATCGCTTCCTGTTAAAATTTGATTTGGTATTAAGTTTGCTATTCCATTTACACCTAATTCTAAAGACACATCTTGACACTCTATAACTGGCATTGAAGCTATAACTTCTATATTTACCTCTGCTTTATTTACAATACCGCAAGAATTAGTAAACTCGTAAAAAACAGTATAATCTCCAATTGCTAAAGTAGATACATCTAAACTAAACGATGTACCATTTTCGTTATCGACAACCCCGTCACCTGAATATTTACCACCTATAGGCAAGCCACCTCCTAGATTTTCTACAAGTAAATCGTCGTCGCAAAAAGAAGTGTTTTCCATACTAAATGTAATATCGTTAAAAGGTAAAACATTTACAGTGGTGGAACACATTGAACTAGCACCTAATTCGTCTGTTACTGTAATATTTACAGTGTTTTCTCCTAGATTATCACAAGTAAAATTTTCTACATCAATAGCTATTGTGTTAGATAGTCCACAATGATTTGGTAAACTATTCGATATTCTGGGCGAAAAAGATACGGCTTCGTTTACTAATTCAAAAAAAGAAGAACGCCTCCCTTCTACGAAAAAAGCTTCTGTACCAGTTGCGTTTTCTATACCTTGGGTAGCGTCTCTTAACGAAACATTTGTACTATGCATTTCTATAATATTCGAATTTTCGAATAACTTTACTTGAGCATCTACCCTACCTATACCACTAAATGATACCACATTATTAGCGCTTACAATTAATACCCTATTTGGCGCCGTACCTATAGTAGCATAACTCATGTAATTTGTTGAGGTTGGATTTAAATCTGCCCACCCGAAAGCAATTAAATTGTTAGGAACCCCATTATTTGGTATGCGTTGCCCAGTACAACATCCAGATAAACTATTATTATTAAAGGTTAAAAATCCATTAGACGATATATAAAAATTTGAATACGTTTCTCCGAAAAAATTAAAATCGAAACCAATAGGTAATTCTGTAGATACCGAATCGTCTGATAATAATACTTTGGTTTCTATATCAAAGATATCTATAGGGCTATATGTTTCATTTTCATTAACTATATATCCTCCATTAAAAGACAACCCCTCTACAACATCTGCTGCAGTAATGGTTACAGAATCGTTTTCATCTAAGGTAACAGTTGCATTTTTACATGTAATTGGAGGGGTATTATCTAAAACCTCTATAATTACTGTATCTGTATTAGAAGCGCAGTCTACTTCGTTAGTATATGTTATGGTATGTGACCCAACACCTGCTTCGGTTGGGTTAAACATAAAATTAACACCATCACCGCTATCTGTAACACCTGGCCCAGAATAAACACCTCCAACAGGAACACCTCCTGTTAGTGTTACTGTGGTTTGCAATTCGCAAATAGAATTCTCATCAATATTAAATTTTACAGATAATGTATCGAAAGCCTCCATACCATCGGTTATAGAAAAAGGGGATCCTTGGCTAGCGCTTAATCCTAGTCCTCTTTTAGCAAAAGCATCCCAAATAACACATTGATTTTGGCTATTATATAGTATTCTATCGGCTGCTAAAATAGCATCTCTACCATCTACAAAACCAGGGGAACAAGGTTGCAATTTTAAAGCTTCTGTTACAAGAGTTAAAGCAATATTATTACCACCATTACCATTATAAATATCTTCATCAAACCCATGAACTTCTATTAAACCCCAAGTTAACTCCCAAAGCATCGCTGCCCAAATAGATCCTACTTGGTGCACCCCTCTAGAAACACTTACATCACCATAAGTTCTTGGATCTATATTTAAATCGGTTGAATAAGGAAAATCTCTAACACCTAAACCATCACTACCCTCTCCAAAAAGCCATGTACCTACCGTTCTAGGGTTTGTTGGCAAATCCTCCTTTTTCATAGTTAACATATTGGCATACCAATCGCTCCAACCCTCTCCCATTTGCTCTAGGTTATCTAAACAATCGGAATTAGATGGACCTCCTGATAATCTTATGCTAATGCCATGTGCATATTCATGTACAATAACGTGATTATCCAGACTACCATCTCTGCTTCTACATGGTAGCACAAACAATTCTCCATTTAGACCATCGGGAGGAGTAGAAAAATAAGCATTACACGCGTCTCTATCACTTTGGCTACTTGCCAAAACATAATCATCTTCTAAACCACCTTTATCGTAGTTATTAGCTTGAAAATTACCGTTTTCTTCATCAAAACCATATTGATACATTATATCGTGTACAATATTATTCCAATAAAATAAATTTGTAATGGCTGCACTTTCTGATGTGTTAACCTCTGTAAACTCATTATTAAGAGGGAAATCAAAAATTAAATCATCACCTCCATCGGGTCTAAAAAATAAATCATCTTTTATTTTAAAGGCATCTACATTATTACCTCTAGTATCGGAGTGATCTGCGCCAGCTAAACCATCTATATCGTGCCAACCAAAAGGAGATGCAATGCTATTTTCTGGAGAATTAACTATAGACCTTGGTCCGAAATTTGGACTTTCTACAGGGTATGAAAAAACATTATATGTACTTGTATTTGCTAAGGCATGTGCATTAGTTGTACTTTGTTTATTTATTTTTAAAATGTTGTCGCTATAATTGACTTTATTATTACTATTCGTATAACGGCAATCTGCTTTCCAATTAACTTTTTTTAACACGTCGCCAGTTATATCACTAACAATGAAATTCCACCAATTCCCACCAGATAATTCATGTATAGAAAGCTGCCAACCAGAAACTATAACATTGCTTTTTGTAAGATAAAACACTTTTCGCATGGGTATATCGTCTTTAGATATACCAGCATTAGAAAAAGTCAGACTATTATTATTGTTGTAGCTACTTAACCTGTAAATATTAGAAGGCACACCATATCCCATTTGCTCTGCTAAACTAGAAATAATATTCTGAGGTGTATTTTTATTTAACGTTACTGCTTTTACAATAGCTGCTTTGTTTTTTACAAACTTGTTTGATGCAGATATAATTTCACCTTTAAAAACATGAATACTACTTTCTGTGCCAATAATATCTAATCCTAAATATTGCTGCCTAAAGTAATAATGTTCTATTTTATTCTTTGATGTACTATAATCTGTTATTTTATACTCGGTAATATCCTTGGGAGCTAGGCTATTACTTCTAACTAATGTCGATAAATAATTATCTATATTTTTATTTCTCTCCTGCGAGAAAACAAAAAAGGTTTGTAAAAACAAAAAAACAATTATGTAAGAAAAAACTTTTGATTTCATCGATTAAATTTTCGACAAAAATACATTTTTATATCACTGCTTTTTAGTGTTTTACCTGCTAAACAAAAACAATTATATATTTATTAATAAATACTTATATCAGGTTAATTATTCTTGATTGAAACATGTTTTTTTTCATAAAACAAAACTAAAAAGCACGATTAAAGACATTTAAAACCGACTAAAACTATATTTTTATACAATAAAAGTATTTTTACACTCTTAATAATAAACTCAAAAAAGCTACTTAAGCAACCTAATTATTGTAGCAAAAACACATTTAACAGCTAACATATAAACCTAAACTAAAAACTCGAACAAGTCGGGTTTATTATTTAAGTAATCGCCATAAAAATTTTGAGCTTTCATTCTGTTTATTAAGGGTTGCAAATCTTGAGCAGACTTTAACTCTACCCCTACTACAGCAGCTCCGTTTTCTCTATTATTTTTTTTAGTGTACTCAAAATGAGTAATATCATCATTAGGCCCTAAGATATCGACAACAAATTCTTTTAATGCACCTGCCCGTTGTGGAAACTTAACAATAAAATAGTGTTTTAAGTTAGCAAATAACAAAGCGCGTTCTTTTATTTCGGCCGTTCTAGTAATATCGTTATTACTGCCACTTACTACGCAAACAACATTTTTACCTTTTATGTTGTCTTTATACTGCTCTAAAGCAGATATGCTTAAAGCGCCAGCGGGCTCTACAACAATGGCATCTCTATTGTACAAGTCTAAAATGGTTTGACACACCTGCCCTTCGGGTACTGTAATCATGTCGTGTAAATTTTCTTTACACAGTGCAAATGTTAAATCTCCTACACGTTTAACTGCAGCTCCATCTATAAATTTTTCGATGTGCGTAAGTGTTGTATTAACATTGTTTTTTAATGAAACCGACATAGATGGCGCTCCTTCTGGCTCTACACCAATAATTTTTGTGTGGGGAGATAATTTTTTAAAAACACTAGATAAACCAGCTGCCAGACCACCTCCGCCAACAGGAATAAAAACATAATCTAAAGCCTGATCGGTTTGATTTAAAATTTCTAGTCCTACTGTGGCTTGTCCTTCAATAACTTTTTCATCATTAAACGGATGAACAAACGTTTGGTTTAATTCTTTACACGCTAACATGGCTGCGTTATAAGCATCATCAAAAGTATCCCCTTCTAATTTTATAGTAACATAATCCTCTCCAAACATTTTTACTTGCTCTACCTTTTGTTTTGGTGTGGGTACAGGCATATAAATGGTACCTTTTATTTTTAAAAGCTTGCAAGAAAGGGCTACACCTTGAGCATGATTACCTGCACTTGCACAAACAACACCTTTCGATGCTTCTGTTGTGTTTAGGGTACTTATTTTATTGTACGCCCCTCTAATTTTATACGATCGTACTAACTGTAAATCCTCTCTTTTTAAAAACACCTGAGCCCCGTAATAATTAGATAAACGTAAACTTAAATTTAAAGGCGTAATATGAGATACTTTTTGTATGGTTAAAGCTGCTTTGGTAACATTGTCTATATTAGGATAAAACATAGGAGATTAAAAAATAACGTGTTAAATAATAAATCTATTAGACTAAATTAGGTATTCTGTGAAATAAAAAACCCATCTATCGAAATGAAAGACGGGCTTTTAACCACATTTAAGTGTTAGTTAGCTTAGTTAGTAGCTGTGGTGGTACTCTTTTATCTTATTAAACTATTGGTTTCATAGCTGTCATAGATGCTCTTAAAAATTCCCCTACTTTTTCTACAGGGTGATTTCTTAATGCAGCATTAACTTCTATTAATTTAGTGTTATCTACACTTGCACCATTATCTGTAGCGTAAGCTTTACCAATAACATCTGTCTTTATGGTTTTCATAAAGTCTGTTAATAAAGGTTTACAAGCATGGTCGAATAAGTAACATCCGTATTCTGCTGTATCCGATATTACAGAGTTCATTTCGTATAATTTACGTCTTGCAATTGTGTTAGCAATAAGTGGCGTTTCGTGTAAAGATTCGTAGTATGCAGAAGCATCAATAATTCCAGAATCGGTCATAGCTTCGAAAGCTAATTCTACACCAGCTCTTACCATAGCTACCATTAATACACCATTATCGTAGTATTCTTGCTCTGTAATTTCGATATCTCCTGCAGGCGTTTTTTCGAATGCAGTTTCTGCTGTTGCAGCTCTCCAACCTAATAAATCGGCATCGTCGTTAGCCCAGTCTGCCATCATACCACTAGAGAAGTTTCCTTCTATAATGTCATCCATATGCTTTTGGAATAATGGACGCATAATGTCTTTTAATTCTTCTGATAATTCAAAAGCTTTAATTTTTGCTGGGTTAGATAATCTGTCCATCATGTGTGTAATACCACCATATTTAAGACCTTCTGTAATTGTTTCCCAACCGTATTGTATTAATTTAGAAGCGTAACCTGCATCTATACCTTCTTCTACCATTTTGTCGAAACAAAGGATAGATCCTGTTTGTAATAAACCACAAAGTATTGTTTGCTCCCCCATTAAGTCAGACTTAACCTCGGCGATAAAAGATGAAGCTAAAACTCCAGCTCTATCTCCTCCAGTTGCTACAGCGTAAGCTTTAGCTTGTGCCCAACCTTTTCCTTCTGGATCGTTTTCTTCGTGTACCGCAATTAATGTTGGTACACCAAAACCTCTTTTATATTCTTCACGTACTTCTGTACCAGGACATTTAGGCGCTACCATGATTACTGTTAAGTCTTCACGTATTTGCATACCTTCTTCTACAATATTAAAGCCATGAGAATAAGATAATGTTGCTCCTTTTTTCATTAAAGGCATAACAGCATTTACAGCATTTGTATGTTGCTTATCTGGTGTTAAGTTTAAAACTAAGTCTGCAGTAGGGATTAACTCTTCGTAAGTACCAACAGTAAAACCATTGTCTGTAGCGTTAATAAAAGACTGACGTTTCTCTGCGATAGCAGCTGGACGTAATGCATAAGAGATATCTAAACCAGAATCTCTCATGTTTAATCCTTGATTTAAACCTTGTGCTCCACAACCAACGATAACGATTTTTTTTCCTTTTAATGCATTTACTCCATCTTCAAACTCAGAAGCGTCCATAAATCTACACTTCGATAATTGATCTAATTTATCTCTTAAAGATAGTGTGTTAAAATAATTTCCCATTTTAATAATTATTGTTTTTGATTATTAAATGCTGTTAGCATTTCTGTTACTTTCATTTGGTCTTTAGTTACTGCAATTCTTCCTGCTCTTACAAACTGCATAATGCCAAAAACATTTAATTGCGAGCGTAAAGATTCTATTTCGTGTCTTCTACCAGATTTTTCTAGCACAAAAAACTCTTTATTTACAGTAACAATTCTAGTGTTACTTTCTTTTATTATGTTTTGAATTTGAGGCTCCTCGAATAACAATTCCGATTTTATTTTAAACATACAAGACTCGGTATATATAGTTTCCTCGTCTGTGTGATAATAAGCACGAATTACTTCGATTTGTTTTTCAAATTGACCAACAATTTTCTTAGCCTGTGTTTCTGTAATGTTTACAACAATTACAAACCTGTTTACATTTTCTATCTCAGACTGCGAAGTTGTTAAACTTTCTACATTTATACCTCTACGCTGAAAAATTGCTGAAATACGATTTAATAAACCGATGTTATTTTCGGTATAAATTGAAATCGTTAATGTTTTTATTTCTTCGTTCATTTTTTTAAAATGATATTATAAAAAGGTCGTCTATATTGTTTTTTTAATAACGGGCGTAAAAATACGCTTTTATTAACATACCTTTTTTGTTTTTTTACACTAATATTTTCTAGCTCAAGCGAATATCTGAAACAGAAGCTCCTGTTGGAATCATTGGAAATACATTTCCTTCTTTTTCTACACACACCTCTAAGAAGTAAGATTCTTTAGAAGCAATCATTTCTTTTACAGCATCTTCTAGCTCTTCGCGCTTAACAACTTTTCTAGCTTTTATATAATACCCTTCGGCAATGGCCACAAAATTAGGGTTTGTCATTTCTGTCGATGCATAACGGTTGTCAAAAAATAATTCTTGCCACTGGCGCACCATACCTAAAAACTCGTTATTAAGTACAACTATTTTAACAGGTACTTTTTGCTGAAAAATGGTTCCTAACTCTTGTATATTCATTTGATAACCACCATCTCCAATAATAGCAACAACCTCTCTATGAGGCTCGGCCATTTTTGCACCAATAGCCGCCGGCAAAGCAAAGCCCATAGTCCCTAAACCACCAGATGTAATATTACTTTTTGTAATATTAAAATCGGCATAACGACAAGCAATCATTTGGTGTTGACCAACGTCTGACACGATAGCGGCATTACCCTTTGTTTCTATATTTATTTGCTTTAATACCTCGCCCATCGTTAAACCTTCTTTAGTTGGGGAGATATCGTTTTTAATAACCTTATCGTACTCTATAGCATATAAATCTTTAAATTCTTGATGCCAAGCCGTGTGTGTGTTTTTATTTAATGCATCTAGCAATAGCGCTAAACTTTGTTTTGCATCTCCTAAAACAGCAACATCGGCATGTACGTTTTTATTAATTTCTGCAGGGTCTATATCAAAATGAATGACTTTAGCCTGCTTAGCATATTTAGATAAATTACCTGTTACACGGTCGTCGAAACGCATACCTATAGCAATAAGCACGTCGCACTCGTTGGTTAATTTATTAGGTGCATAATTACCATGCATACCCACCATACCTACGTTTAATTCGTGAGATGTTGGTAACGCAGAAGCTCCTAATATAGTCCATGCTGCTGGCACACCCGATTTTTCTACAACGGCTTTAAATTCAGCTTCAGCTTGACCTAAAATAACACCTTGCCCCCAAACAATCATTGGTTTTTTTGCGTTATTTATTAATGCTGCAGCTGCTGTTATAGAAGCAGGATCTGTGTCTGGTATAGCCTTGTAACTACGTACACCTGTACATTTTTTGTATTCAAAATCGAACGTTTCAAATTGAGCATCTTTTGTAATATCTACTAAAACGGGTCCTGGCCTACCACTTCTAGCAATATAAAATGCTTTTGCTAAAACTTCTGGTATTTGAGACGCTTTGGTAACTTGTTGGTTCCATTTTGTTACTGGCGTAGAAATACCTACTATATCGGTTTCTTGAAACGCATCACTACCTAATAATGTCGATGGCACTTGCCCTGTAATACACACCATTGGTGTAGAGTCTATTTGCGCATCTGCAATACCTGTTATTAGGTTTGTAGCTCCTGGCCCCGATGTTGCCATAGCGACACCCACCTTGCCAGATATTCTAGCATAACCTTGCGCGGCATGTGCAGCACCTTGCTCGTGACGTGTTAATACGTGATGTATAGAATCTTTATACTTAAACAATTCGTCGTAAACAGGCATAATAGCACCTCCTGGATACCCGTAAAGTGTAGAAACACCCTCGGCTATTAAACATCTTATAATAGCTTCAGCTCCTGTAATACGTTCTGTTTTTCCTGCCATTTCTTTTGTTTTATTTAATGTCTTTGTATTCATGCTATTTTTATTATTAACCCTTGTTAATTAAAACTATGGGGCACATGATATATGTTTGTTTTATTAAAATTCGTCTGTAACACATCCTTTTGATGCAGATGATACAGATCGTGCGTATTTGTATAATACACCTCTATCGAATTTTAATTTTGGAGCTACCCAATCTTTTCTTCTTTTTTCTAATTCTTCGTCAGATACTTCTAAAGAAATACTATTTGCTTCGGCATCTATAGTAATCATATCTCCGTCTTTAACTAAAGCTATAACACCTCCTTCTTGAGCTTCTGGTGTGATGTGCCCTACAACGAAACCGTGAGTTCCTCCAGAAAAACGTCCATCTGTAATTAAAGCAACTTCTTTACCTAAACCTGCTCCCATAATGGCTGCTGTTGGCTTTAGCATTTCTGGCATACCAGGACCTCCTTTTGGACCTTCGTAACGAATTACAACAACATCACCACTTTCTACTTTACCATCGCGAATCCCATCGTTTGCTGCATATTCACCTTCAAAAACTTTAGCTTTACCTACAAAACTCAATCCTTCTTTTCCTGTTATTTTTGCAACACTACCTTCTAATGCTAAATTACCGTACAACATACGTAAGTGTCCCGTAGCTTTTATTGGTTTCTCTAGAGGCATGATAACATCTTGTCCTTCTGTTAAACCAGGAACATCTTTTAAATTTTCGGCTAATGTTTTTCCTGTAACAGTTAAACAGTCGCCATGTAATAATCCTTTTTCTAATAAATATTTTAATACGGCTGGAATACCACCAACATGGTGTAAATCTTCCATTAAATATTTACCACTAGGTTTTAAATCTGCAATAAATGGCGTACTATCGCTTATGGCTTGAAAATCTTTTAATGTAAAATCTATTTGAGCCGATCTTGCAATGGCTAAAAAGTGTAATACAGCATTTGTAGACCCTCCTAGAATGGTAACTAAACGTATTGCGTTTTCTAACGATTTACGGTTTATTATATCTAAAGGTTTAATATCTTTTTCTAATAAAAGACGCATAGCCTCTCCAGCCTTAACAGACTCTAAACGCTTAGCATCGCTCCCTGCGGGGTTAGAAGAGTTGTACGGTAACGCCATACCCAAAGCCTCTATAGCAGATGCCATAGTGTTTGCTGTATACATACCACCACAAGCACCTTGTCCAGGAACTGCTTTTCTTATTATTTCTTTATACTCTTCCTCTTCCATGGTTCCTGCAACTTTGCTTCCCCAGGCTTCAAAAGATGATACGATATCTAATTTTTTTCCTTCATGGCAACCAGAATCTGTTGTTCCTCCAAATACTAAAATAGAAGGTCTGTTTAAACGAATCATAGCCATTAATGCACCTGGCATATTTTTATCGCAACCAACTATTGTTATTAATCCGTCGTAACTCATAGCCTGTACTACAGTTTCCATAGAATCGGCAATAACATCTCTAGAAGGCAAAGAAAAACGCATACCTGGCGTTCCCATAGAAATACCGTCAGACACACCAATAGTGTTAAAAATAAGCCCCACTACATCTGCATTTTTTGTACCATCTTTAGCCAATTTTGCTAAATGATTTAAATGCATATTACACGGGTTACCTTCGTAACCTGTACTTGCAATACCTACTAGAGGTTTATGAAAATCTTCATCAGAAAAACCTATGGCATATAGCATAGATTGTGCTGCTGGTTGTGTAGAGTCTTGAGTAACCGCTTTACTGTATTTATTAAGTTCTTCCATGTTTATTAAAGAAATATTATACTTTTATCTTGTTTACCTTTCAATTTAATAACAATTTAGTATTTAATTTAAAAATTCTATAATTGCCATATTTTGTACGAAATTAAAATATTAGCCTTTTATAAATTACTATTTTCGAGTTTATTAAAACAAATTCAACAGACAAAAAACAGACCCAATATACTGATAATCAATATTTTAATCCACTATTTTTATGATGTTCAATTTAAAAAAATGCTTACAACATTTTTTTAAAATTAATCGCAAGAATTAATATTAAACACTCTATTTAATTTCGAGATGCAAAAATAAGCTATTATGACTAATTAAATAAGCTTACTTATACGGACAGAACCTATTTAAAACCTTTAAAATTTAAAAGAGCAAAAACCGATTCTATTTTAATTTAATTTTTTATTTTTGCAGTATAAATCATAGAGGAGGGATTTGACTGATTGCAACCTCTTTACACAGACCATAAATTTTGTGTAAAAAAAAATGCTAAAGGCAGTGTAAACTTCCTGAGACGTAACCGTCAAATCTTAACTTATAACTTAATTAAATTGAAATGGCGTATTTATTTACCTCAGAAAGTGTTTCTGAAGGACACCCAGATAAAGTAGCAGATCAAATTAGTGATGCTTTAATAGACAACTTTTTAGCTTTTGATGCAGAATCTAAGGTAGCATGCGAAACCCTAGTTACAACAGGTCAAGTTGTACTTGCAGGCGAAGTAAAATCGACAACATACTTAGACGTACAAAAAATAGCTAGAGACACTATTAATAAAATAGGATACACCAAAGGTGAATACATGTTTGACGGTAATTCGTGTGGTGTATTTTCTGCAATACACGAACAATCGCAAGATATTAGCCAAGGTGTAGATCGTGGCGCTAAAGAACTACAAGGTGCAGGCGACCAAGGTATGATGTTTGGTTACGCAACCAACGAAACAGAAAACCTAATGCCTTTAGCTTTAGATTTGTCGCATTTAATACTAAAAGAATTAAGCGAATTACGCAAAGAAAATAAAGACATAACATACCTAAGGCCAGATTCTAAAAGTCAAGTAACTATAGAATATAGCGACGACAATGTACCACAACGCATAGATGCTATTGTTGTATCTACACAACATGACGACTTCGACGAAGACGAAGCCATGTTAAGCAAAATAAGAAAAGATATTGTAGGCATATTAATACCAAGAGTTATATCTAAATTACCAGAAAACATAGGTAAATTATTTAACGACGATATTAAATATCATATTAATCCAACAGGAAAGTTTGTTATTGGTGGACCTCATGGAGACACAGGACTAACAGGTCGTAAAATTATTGTAGATACTTACGGTGGTAAAGGCGCTCATGGTGGCGGTGCTTTTTCTGGTAAAGACCCTAGTAAAGTAGACCGAAGCGCAGCTTATGCTACAAGACATATTGCTAAAAACCTTGTTGCGGCAGGTGTAGCTAGCGAAGTTTTAGTACAAGTAAGTTATGCCATTGGTGTTGTAGAACCTATGGGAATTTTTATAGATACTTACGGCACTTGTGCATTTAATATGACTGACGGAGAAATAGCAGAAAAAGTATCTGAGATTTTCGACATGAGACCTTTTGCTATAGAAGAACGTTTAAAGTTAAGAACCCCTATGTATAGCGAAACTGCTGCTTACGGACACATGGGACGTAAAAATGAAATAGTAACAAAAACATTTTCTGAACCTAACGGAGAAACAAAAACATTGGATGTTGAATTGTTTACTTGGGAAAAACTAGATTATGTAGACAAAGTAAAAAATGCTTTTGGCTTATAAAAGCCATTTAACACATAAAAAAAAGCTCTGTAAATTATTACAGAGCTTTTTTTTATAACAAATTTTTACAATAAGTATTTAAAACAAAAAAGTCTGCAAAATAAATGCAGACTTTTCTTGTTGTGGGGAGAGCAGGATTCGAACCTGCGAAGACGTAGTCAGCAGATTTACAGTCTGCCCTCGTTGGCCGCTTGAGTATCTCCCCAAAAGCGATGCAAAACTATATAATATTATCTTAATACGCAAAATAAAACACAAGTTTTTTATTGTTTTGTTTTACTTATTAAGCCACACAAACAAACCCATAAAAATAAACGATTGATTATCTTTTTATTAAGAACAAAAAAGCTAAAAACACTATTCATTATAAATTATAATTTGTTTTAAGTTATAATGGTTTGATTTTTGTAATTTAGTAGCTATGAGAATATTTTTATGCCTATTAACCCTCGTATTTTCCTTTTCTACATTTGCACAAACCGCACCTGTAGAGACAACATTTACTAACAAAGTAAATTTAAAAAACACAACTCTAGTTGGGCTAGAATCTTTAAATTCTTTTTTTTACATTAAAAACAACGCATTACACAAAAAAAAAGAGAACCAAACAATTAGTTACAGTAACATACAACTAGGTAATATATACAGTGCTCATGTTTTTAACCCATTAAAAATAAATGTTTTTTACAAAGATTTAAATACGGTTATTATTTTAGATAACAGGCTTGCCGAAATTTCTAAAATTGATTTTAACGCCATACAATCTTACAAAAACGTTACTAAAGTTTCTACAGGTCCAGATAATACTATATGGATCTTTAACCAAGACACACAACAATTAGAACTATACGATTATAAAAACAATATAACGCGTGCTGTAACTAGACCTGTTAGCAACACTCCTTTAGACCTAAAGAGCAACTACAATTATTGCTACCTGCTAACAAAAAAACATATATACATCTATAATTATTTTGGCAGTTTAGTAAACAAGTACGACAATACAGGCTACACGAGTATACAAGAATACAACGATAACCTCATAATAAAGGACGATAAAAAATTATACTTTTTAAACAGTAACTCAAAAAGCATTAGTCCCATTAATACCCCTTATTTTTTAATAAATCAGTTTTTTGTAACTAACAAAAGCTTGTATCTTTACAACAACGAAAGCCTACAAGAATTCCATTTAAAAATATAATAATTATGCATATTGCTATTGCCGGAAATATTGGCGCAGGAAAAACAACTTTAACAAAGTTATTAGCAAAACATTACAAATGGGAAGCCCAATTAGAAGATGTTGTAGACAATCCTTATTTAGATGATTTTTACAATGAAATGGCACGATGGAGCTTTAACCTACAGGTCTACTTTTTAAATAGTAGGTTTAGGCAAGTGTTACAAATCCACGAAAGTGGTAAAAATATTATTCAAGACAGAACAATATACGAAGACGCTAATATATTTGCCCCTAACCTACATGCCATGGGTTTAATGACAAATCGTGATTTTAATAACTACAAATCTTTATTTGACCTTATGGAAACCTTAGTCCAAGGTCCAGACATTTTAATATATCTAAGAAGTTCTATTCCTAATCTTGTAAAACAAATACATAAACGAGGTAGAGATTACGAAACCTCCATAAGTATAGACTATTTAAGCAGGTTAAACGAAAGGTATGAAGCTTGGATACACGGGTATAACAAGGGAAAACTTTTAATAATAGATGTGGATACTCTAGATTTTGTAGAAAACCCAGAAGACCTAGGTAATATAATAAATACTATTGATGCAGAAATTAACGGGTTATTTTAAAATTTTGCATGAAAATAGATTTTTTTTCGACTAACTAAATATTTGTCCCAACAGTATAACAACTAAACCTTAAAAACATGAAACATTTTTTTACACTTTGCATTATTATTTTTTCTAGCTTAAGCACTTATGCTCAAATATTGGAACCTGTTAAATGGACTACGTCTGTAGAAAAAATTAACGACACAGAAGCCATACTAACTGCTAAAGCAAAAATAGAAAACGGGTGGCATTTGTATTCACAAACAGCACCAGAATTAGGCCCTGTACCAACAAGTTTTACCTACAACGGCGGCTCTGAATACATGAAAAAAGGAAACACGCAAGAAGGCGAAGGTATTATGATTCATGACCCTGTATTTAATGTAGAAATTAAATTTTTTAAAGACGAAGCCACGTTTACACAACGTATAAAGTTAAACACAAAAAAAGCTTTTAACATAAAAGGTAGTGTAGAGTTTATGGTTTGTGATGACGAAAGATGTTTACCTCCAACAGAGACAGACTTAGAGTTTAAAGTTGAATAAAACAGTAACACAGCACACATAATTTACATGAAAAAATTAATTTTTATTTTTGCCTTAATAGCACTTAGTGTTTGTAATGCGCAGGTGTTAGAACCTGTTAAATGGACTACCAAAACAGAAAAATTATCAGACAATAAATTTAAATTAATAATAACAGCTGCTATAGATGCTGGTTGGCACCTGTATTCGCAAAACGTGCCACAAAATGGCCCTGTACCTACAAGTTTCGCATTTAACAATCCAGAAAACGCGTTTAAAATAGTAGGTAATACCAAAGAACAAAAAGGACACACTGTTGACGATCCTGTTTTTGGAATGAAAATTACTTATTTTGACACCTCTGCGAAGTTTGAACAATTTATAGTAGTAAATAAACCTACCAAAAGTATAAAGGGCTTTGTAGAATTTATGGTTTGTGATGATACAAGGTGTTTACCTCCAACCGAAGTAGATTTGACATTTAATTTACAAGACATTACAGACGAAGCCAATAACAAACAAACAGCCAACATAGACACAGGTACGAAAGAAGAAAGTAGCCCATGGTACATATTCTTTATTGCTTTTTTATCTGGATTTGCAGCACTACTTACACCATGTGTGTTCCCTATGATACCCATGACTGTTAGTTTTTTTACAAAACAAAGTAAAAACAAAGCCGTAGGTATTAAAAACGCTTTAATCTACGGATTTTCCATAATAGTAATATATGTACTTTTAGGCATATTGGTTAGCTTAATATTTGGCGCAGATGCTTTAAACGCATTGTCTACAAACGTTTGGTTTAACCTTATATTCTTTGTATTACTACTGGCTTTTGCTGCTTCATTTTTAGGAGCTTTCGAAATTATGCTTCCAAATTCTTGGGCAAGTAAAGTCGATTCGCAGGCAGATAGAGGCGGCTTGGTTGGTATCTTTTTTATGGCACTAGCCTTAGCTATTGTTTCGTTTTCTTGTACAGGGCCAATAGTAGGCACTTTACTTGTAGAAGCTGCTGCTGGAGGCAACCAAATAGGCCCAATATTAGGCATGCTTGGTTTCTCTTTAGCTATAGCACTACCATTTGCTTTATTTGCAGCTTTTCCTGGCTGGTTAAATTCGTTACCAAAATCTGGAGGTTGGTTAAACACGGTTAAAGTTGTTCTAGGCTTTTTAGAACTGGCTTTGGCTTTTAAGTTTTTATCTAATGCCGATTTAGTATTACAATTACACTGGCTAGAACGCGAAGTTTTTATTGCTGTATGGGTTGCTATTTTTGCTGCATTAACATTATATCTTTTTGGTAAAATACAACTACCGCACGATTCGCCTATAACGAGCATATCTGTAGGAAGATTGATATTAGGCCTTATAACTTTATCTTTTACGGTATACATGATTCCAGGCTTATGGGGTGCTCCTTTAAACTTAATTAGCGCATTTGCACCACCACAACATTATAGCGAATCACCGTACGGTGTTGGTTTTGCAAAACAAGCAAACGTATTGCAGTTAAAAAACAAAACTTTACCAAACGGCGCTCATTTAATGCCACCACACGACATTATGGCTTTTAATGATTACGACAAAGGCCTAGCTTATGCAAAAAAAGTTAAAAAACCTGTAATGATAGATTTTACAGGTTACGCTTGTGTAAATTGCCGTAAAATGGAACAGAATGTTTGGACTAAGCCAGAAATTTTAGATATCCTAAAAAATGAAGTCGTTTTAATTTCTTTGCATGTAGATGATAAAAGAAAATTAGAAAAGAACGATATTGTAGATTCTAAATTAAAACCAGGTAAAAAACTTAAATACATTGGTCAAAAATGGAGTGAAATGCAAACCTTAAAGTACAAGGCTAACACGCAGCCCATGTACGTATTAATGGATCATAGCGAAGCTAATTTAATAAAACCTATTGCATATACACCACAAGCTAACAAATATTATGATTGGCTGAAAAAAGGACTTTCTAAATTTTAAAAAAGCTAGAATTAGATATAAAAAAAAGTCCACTTTTAATAAAAGTGGACTTTTTTTTATATCTGATTCTACAAACTTATATTGTAAAAGTACGTTTCTTTTTATGCTCGCTATCATCGTAACGTTTAACACATTCGTGATAAATTTCTATAGCAGCATCTGCGTTACCCCATCCACCTGTATCAACTTTTTTGTGTTCTAAGTCTTTATATACTTGGAAAAAGTGCTCAATCTCTTTTAATCTATGCGGATTTAAATCGGCTATATCTGTTTTATTACTCCAAATTGGATCTGATACTGGTACACAAATAATTTTTTCATCTGGCCCCTTCTCATCAGTCATATAAAAAACACCAATGGGTCTAACCTCCATAACAACCATAGGATATGTTGGCTGATGCCCTAATACTAAAACATCTAAAGGGTCTTTATCTAGAGCTAAAGTTTCTGGTATAAAACCATAATCACCAGGGTACATCATTGAAGAAAATAACATACGATCGAAACGGATTTTGTGAAGCGTAAAATCGTATTCATATTTATTTCTACTACCCTTAGGTATTTCTATTAAAACATCAAAAGTTACTATTTCTTTCTTTTTTTCGCTCATTATAAATTTCGTTTTATCATTATCTCCTAAAAGAATAAATATCGTTATACTTACAAATGTAAAAAACCATTTCAGGTTTAACAATTAAAACAGATGCCCTTTTTGCTTTTTAACGAAAATTAAACTTAAAAGGTTAAAAATTAAACCCGAAAGTTCCTGTGACACCAAACTTTCTTGCATCTGGATAATCTATTCTATTTTTATAGTTCCCTCTAAAATTAAAATCTATTCTAAACACTTTAAAAATATTATCGATACCTAAACTGTACTCGTAATAAGGCCTTACACTTGGGGCTATTAATTCTATATTATTAGGATTACTTGGCACATTATTTAAATCTACGTTTTCTTGAGACAAATCGCCTAACACGCCCCTAACACTTAAAATTTCTCTTAAATTTAATTTTCTTAAAAATGGAATTCTTGAAAACAAACGCCCATTAAAGTTATGCTCTACATGAACTGAAGTATAAGTATCTGATACAAATTCGTAAAAATCTAACTGAGAAAAAGTGTTGTATATAGAAAAATAAGATTGGTTACCTGGTATAACACTTAATAAACCCAATGGTACTGCACCAAAAGTTTTACCTGCCTCTATAGTTGCTGTAAGCCTACCAAAACCGCCTAATTGCCATGGCTGCACATAAGAGAATTGAAGTTTCGTATAATTAAAATCGCCGTCTAGAATATTTTTATCTCCTCTAGAGACTTGAGCAAATAAGCGTGCAAAATTATTATTTGAAACATTTCGCTCTACACCAAAACCTGTCATTTTTCTACCAGGAAAATAAAACAAAGATAATGAACCTTCAAACTGATTGATTGTGGATGCTATACCATTTGGCGTATTATAATCTAAACTAAATGTTGGCGATGCCGATTTTAACGACCTGTAATTTCCGCCCAAACGAAATAAAATATTGCGCCAAGGCTCCAGCTCTACGGCTAAACTTGTTAAATTTATAGCTGTAAGCCTGTCGTTACTACCTGTGCCAACAATAGATGACGACGCTAAACTACGTCCTAAAACATCTGTACTTGTAGTTAAACTAGCTCCTATTTGTTCAATATCACGACGGTTACCACCAGATATTATAAGTCTATGTTTTTTGTCTAATAACCATTTACCAGATATGCCGTATTTAAATTTATTGTCTCTAAAACCATAAGCTGCAAAACCTTGTAAACGCCACAGGTCATTTCTACCAAAATAGGTACGACCACCAGCACGCAATCGTAATCCCTCGACCTCATTAAAGCCAACTGTAGAAAAAACAGGACCGTAATCTAGAGGCAAGCTATTAAGCTCTATATAACCAGAGGTTAAAATACTACCTAAATTATATAAGCGTTTAAATTTTTTAACCGTTTTTAAAGTGTCTAGCATTTTATAAACACCTTTTTCGTCTTTATTTAACGATTCGAGCCTGTTTTCTGCCCAAAAAGCATCGTCTCTGTCGTAAACATCTTTATCGTAATTGTAAACTTCTTGCTCGTAAAACTTTTTATCCTTAACGGCATCAAAAGTATAATTATCGTAAAGTGTTGTACGTTTACCATAAATACCTCGAGAGCCCTCTTTTTTCTTTAAAGCAAAATCAGACAACATATAATCACGCTTTACAAGAAAAATAGAATCGTTTAATATGTCGAACTCTTGTTCTATATAAATTTCTTTTACCCAGTTAATATTTGCGCTTTTTGAGGCTTGCAAATTAATATCTGTTATGGCATATGTGGTATCTGCTACCCAAAAATCACCTTTAAATGTTAGCTCATTTTTTCTTCTAGGGTAATATACAATGTTGTAACACCATTTGTTATTAATAAATGTACTATCGGATAGCACATAATTATAAGTATTTATTCCTGTTCTAGACAGGGGACTCACAAAACTTTTATCGAAAAACTTTAGGTAGTTATCGTAAATGTTGTAATCGGAATATAAGTCGTCTATAAAATCAATAATGGTTTGGTTTTCGCTAAAACCAGAATTTTTATTGCCTTTTAAAATTTCTTTTTTCTTTTTCAATAAATTATCACCGTAGACAGTAGATACGGCTTCGTTAATAAACATTGGTAAATATGTTTTTCCGGTAACATTGGAGGTGTCTACTTCGTTAAACACGAACTCCATACCTTTAAATAATTTGCTTTTTATAAGCGAACTGTCTATAGTATTTAGGTCGAACTCTACTTTTTCGTATTTATCGTATTTGTATTGCTTTACTTGGTTTAGTCCATTTTTTCGCTTGCGTTCCCAAATTTTACGCAAAATATCTATGGCCGGATTATTTTTTTTAGATTGCTTACCGCTTACTATGAGAACTGTGTTTAATTGAGCCGCAGACTCTTTAAGCACAAGTTTTAAATTGTAATTAACTTTTTTTTCTAAAGGAATATTAAGTGTTTCATAACCCAAGAAAGAAATAATTAAGTTAGGCCAAGTCGTGTTAGACTCTAAGTAAAACTTTCCGTTTTCGTCTGTTATTGTTCCTTCTGTAGAGCCTTTAAAAAGCACATTGGCAAATGGTACAGATTCGTTATACTCGTCTATAACATAACCGCTAACCTTAGTTTGCGAAAACACAAATTGGGTTAGTAAAACGAATAAAAATGATAGTGATTTTATTTTCATACCTCACAAATACAAAAAAACTTCATTAACAAGAGTTCCTCTTGTCAATGAAGTTTTAATTAAGTAAAAATATTAACTTATTTATACATAACTTTTTTAACAGCCTTAATAACGTCTTCGCTATTTGGCAACCACTCTTCTAATAATACAGGAGAGTATGGCGCAGGAGTATCTGCTGTGTTAATTTTTACTACAGGAGCATCTAAATAATCGAATGCTTCCGATTGTACTAAATATGTAATTTCTGTAGATACGTTTCCAAATGGCCAAGCTTCTTCTAAAACAACCAATCTATTTGTTTTCTTTACAGAATCTAAAATGGCTTTTCTATCCATAGGTTTTACAGTACGTAAATCTATAATTTCGCAAGAAATTCCTTCTTTAGCTAGTTCGTCTGCAGCTTTGTAAGCCTCTTTTATTATTTTTCCGAAAGAAACAATAGTAACATCATCTCCTTTGCGCTTAATTTCTGCAACACCAATTGGTAAAACATATTCACCCTCTGGCACTTCACCTTTATCACCATACATTTGCTCACTTTCCATAAAAATTACTGGATCGTCGTCACGAATAGCAGCTTTAAGAAGCCCTTTTGCATCGTAAGGGTTAGATGGTACAATAACCTTTAATCCTGGTGTGTTAGCAAACCAGTTTTCGAATGCTTGCGAGTGCGTTGCTCCTAATTGTCCTGCAGATCCTGTTGGACCACGAAATACAATAGGACACTTAAATTGCCCACCAGACAGTTGTCTAATTTTAGCAGCATTATTTATAATTTGATCAATACCAACTAAAGAGAAGTTAAAAGTCATGTATTCTACAATGGGTCTATTGCCTGTCATAGTAGATCCTACAGCTATACCAGCAAAACCTAGCTCGGCAATAGGTGTATCTATAACTCGTTTAGCTCCAAATTCGTCTAACATACCTTTTGATGCCTTGTAAGCACCATTATATTCTGCTACTTCTTCAC
>CALHCQ010000080.1 GCA_937936645.1 uncultured Algibacter sp. | reverse complement strand
ACCTACATTATGATAAAAATTTTAGCCATAGACGATCAACAATTAATTCTTTTATCCTTAGAAAAACATTTAACAGACCTTGGTTATCAAGTAAAATGCGCTGATAACGGAAAAAGCGGTCTAGAATTGTTTGAAAGCTTTTCCCCCGATATGGTTATAGTAGATATTAACATGAATGGTATGTCAGGGTTAGAGGTTATAAAAACCATTAGAATTGAAAAAAAATCTAAAGTAAAACTCCTTGTTTTATCTGGCAATACAGACGAGGACACTATTGTAAACAGTTTCGATTTAGGGATAGATGATTATATGAAAAAACCCGTATCGCTAAACGAGGTAACCGTAAGAGTGTCTAGAATGTTTGGTATAAAATCTACCTCTAGCAAAACAAAATCTCAAATGCTACAAAAACGATGCGTAGGCGTTGTTATACCTTGCTACAACGAAGAAAAAAGACTACTAAGTAAAACTTTTTTAAATTTTGTAGACAGTAATTTAGGGTATCATTTATGTTTTGTAAACGATGGTAGTACAGACAATACCTTAAATGTATTAAATACCTTAAGTAAAGATAGAGAGGCAAACATTAGTGTGTTTAATTGCGAAAAAAACGGTGGTAAAGGAGAAGCCGTAAGGCAAGGGGTTTTACACTTAGCCAAAGACCCGCAATTAGATTATATTGGTTATTTGGATGCCGATTTATCTACAGATTTTAAAGATTTTGACGATTTAGTAAAAACCATAGAAACCTCTAAATTTAAAATTGTAAGCGGCTCTAGAATGAGCCGTATGGGAGCTCATATTACTAAAGAGTCTGCTAGAAAAATTATAAGCAAAACAATAAACTTAATTATTAGAAGTATTTTAAAAATGCCATTTAACGACACACAATGTGGTGCTAAAATTATGGATAAAGACATTGTAAAACACATGTTTAAAACCCCTTTTATTACACGCTGGTTATTTGATGTTGAAATTTTTATTAGAATGCGTAAACATTATGGCAAAAAAGAAGCCATATCCTACATTTGCGAAAAACCTTTAAAACGATGGATTCATGCCGATGGGTCTAAATTATCTATGAAAGATTCTATAAAAATTATCGGGCAATTAGGGCAAATTGCATGGCATTATCGTTAATAAAAAAGGTAAGACATATAACATCTTACCTTTTAATAATTAACACAATAACACTTACTTTACAATTAATTTTTCTGATTTAAATTTTAACCCCTTAATTTCACAAAAATAAATACCACTACTTAAATCACCTCGTTTCACGGTAACCTTATTAACTCCTTGTAAAGCCTTATATGGTGTTTGTCTAACCAACCTACCTAAACTATTATATATAAAAACAGTAACCTCTTTGGGTTGTTTTGCATTAAATAAAAGGGTTGTCTTATCTAACATTGGATTTTGTGTAACAACTAACCCTTTAGCAATAGTATTCTTGAACGGTATTGTAGATAACGTTTTATTGGTTGAAAATTGTAAAGACTCTAAACGCATTTTTTTAGTCGTTTTTTCTCCGTTTTCTGCCAACATAGTAAATACAATAGAGGTAACATCGCTTACATCTGTTAATACATTGTCTTGAGATTTAAACTCTGAAAAAGGGATGCTGTAATCTATCAATTTATCTGTTAAATTTATGCGAGCTCTATATTGGTTCTCCCAATTACTAACACCCTTTTTAACTAAAGTAACCATTAATTCTCCTGTACCCTTAGCTTGTAAATTAAAAGTTTGGTAATGCGATAAATTTATAGCATTAAACTTGGGTGTTAATGCTCTATAGGCTGCAATATAGTCGCTTGTAGTGGCTTCTAGACTTATATTACGTTCTATATTAAACGTTTGGGCTGTTGTTGGTAAACGGTTGGCTTCTACGCTATAATTTGTAACGGTTGTTGTTGGCGCAGCATCGTCGTAACCCCATGGTCCGTCTGACATAAATAAATCGTCTGGTGTAGCAATACCATCGCCTATTCTAAAACCAATATCAAATAAACTTCCAGCATCTACCTCTACGTTAGATATGTAATTATCGCTTAAATCTATTTGGGTAGACACCTGCTCTACAGCATGTGTTTCTGTGGCACGCAAACCACCATCAAAAGTAACCGTTTTACTTTTATTGGTATTTACTATTTGCAATTGCAACTTTCCATTTACATACGTCCCACTTCTTACAAACACTGTTGGTGGTGTAGAAATATTATAACTTGTTATTGTTTTTTGTGCATCTAATAAATAAAGCACCTCCTCGCCTAGCTTTAACAAACCATCTAAAGAGTTTGCCCATATTTGAAAATTATAAAAAGCAGCATGTTTTTCATATTTATCTAAATTCCAATGGCTTTCTACAGCAAATTCGGTATTATCATTTATGCTTTTTGCAGAAAAACTTAAGACAAACTCTAACGATCCATCGATATTTCTTATCAAAGATTTTATAAATTGTTGACCGCGAATTTCTATTGTAGATACCGATATTAATTGTGCTCCTAATAACCTGTCGCAAATATATTTTGTATGCTCGTAAACACCATCATCTGTTTTAATAACTAATACCGATGCTATGGCTTCGTTTTGTTTAATATAATCTACAGAGTAGATACTTTTTGCATTTGTAATGTTAACTAAGTCTTTAGGTGAAGACGCTACCACATGATCCTCTTTAACAACATGTAAAGGCACTAAATCTGTTAATTTAAAAACACCTTTAACGTTAGAGCTTTTACCATATTTGGAGGACTTTAAATGCTTTTTGGCAGTAGTTTTGTTAAACTTAGTATTTTGTTTGGCTCTATTAAAATTACGTTTACTTATTTGTTGTGCTAAGCGGTTATTACTTTCTAGTCCGCCATCGTTAGCTGTAGAGGTAACCTCTAAAATTGGACAACCTGAATATCCAGAGCAAGATGGATCTTCGCAATCTATTAAACCATCGCCATCATCATCTATACCATTATCACAAATTTCTTGAGGCACAGGTGCTGTAGGGCAACGGGCACCATCGTTTTGAGAGCTCGATGGTCCAAAAGCAAATAAATTAGATTCTATAGTATTACTACTATTTATATCTTGAACATTTTGAATAACATATACAGTACCTGTTTGGTTGGCAGACACATAAAACCTACCAGAAGCATCAAAATAAACAGCTCCATAAGTATAATTTAATCCAGACAAAATAGGCACTTCTCCTAAAGGCTCTACATGCCCTGTAATAGCATCTATTCTATATAAAATATTAGTTTTTTTCTCTACAGCGTATAATTTATTATCTACAGCATTAAATGCCCAATCGTGTATACTTATATCTTGAGATAATGTTTTAGTTTCTTTATGCGTACCATAATAATCTGATTTTGGGTTTACGTCTATGGCATAGTAAGTCGTGCCAGAGCCTTTTAAATAATAAATACCCGTAGCACTTACATCGCCAATGTAGCGCCCATTTGTTGGCAATTGATCTACATAAAAGGTTAAGGTAGAAAAATCTTTACCTATACGCACAATAGATTTAGCAGGAAAACTTAACGACCCCCAAATATAACCATCTGTTGGGTTGTATGCTGTTGCATTAATGGTTCCCTCTGTAATATCGGTTGCTACTGTGTAAGCATTACCCGAGGCTAAATCTATAGCATAAACATCGTTATACTGAAATAAATAAGCATTGTAATCGCAGTTAAAAGGAGCATCTTGAGCGTAGATAAACTGTATGCAAAATACGAAAAGTAGATATGTGTTTTTCATAGTATATAAGTTTTATACTACATAATACACTTATTATAATGATTGTTTTTTGTTTTATCGATTATTGATAACTAAGTATAGGTGAGTGGTAATTACCTTACGTTATACTATTTTTTTAACTACTTATAATAAATTTAAACGTTTCATTAACACAGGGCGATTAGAACGACTTACAGGTATTACTTCTTTTTTTATTAATACACTATTATCTTCTATATCTATTATTTTAGTAACATTAATGATGTATGACCTATGTATCTTTAAGAATAATTTTTTAGGTAACTTCTCTTCTATTTTTTTTAGTGTAGAATGTACTGTATAATTTTTAGTCTCTGTTTTTACAAGTATATAATCGCCCTTAGCCTCTATTAAATATATACTAGAAATATCTAACTTAATTAAACGTCTATCTATATTAATATATAAATTGTTTACCGTATTAAGTTCTTTAATATTTTTAGCATTTTCTGCAAGGTTTTCTTTACTTACTTCTGTTTGTGCTTTTTTAATTGCTTTTTTAAATCGAGGTAAAGCAATAGGTTTTACAAGATAATCTATAATACATGAGTACTCGAAAGCCTGAATTGCATATTTAGAATCGGAGGTTGTTAAAACTATTTTTGGCGGATTTTTTAAGGTTTGTATAAAATCGAAGCCTGTAAAATCTGGCATGTGTATGTCCAAAAAAATGAGATCGACTTTAGTACTATTGTTTAAGTATTTAATGGCTTGCATCGCATTAGAGAAATCTGCAACTACTTCAAGACTTGGTATATTTAAACACAGCTGTTTAATAATAATTCTAGCTGTTTCCTCATCATCAATAATAATACAATTCATAAATGGTTCAAATAGTTTTTAAAAAATGAGTTATGGTTTGTAAAATAATATCGAAAGCATCTTGACCATTCAAAGAGTATTCTTTTAGTTCTTTTTCGAAATTATTCGCAATTTCGTAGCTTTTTTTAAGGCCTAAAATACTAATTTTATGCTTTAGTTTATGCACATTATTTGCAGCTTCTTGAAAATTAAGCATCGTTATGTTTTCTATGTAAACTGCCTTTTCTACAGGATATTCTTTCTTTATGATGTTTATTAGTTTGTCCTGAAAAATCTTATCTCCCCCAGATAGCTCTTCGATATATGATAAGTTAGGTAATTCCATAATTTATTTTTTTAATGTAAAATAAAACGTTGTTCCTTTGTTAATTTCAGATTTTAACCAAACTTGACCGCCATAAAGTGAAACTATTTTTTTTACTATAGATAAACCAATACCAGAAGAATTAACATTATTTTCTAATTTTTGAAAAGTTTTAAAAATTTTATCAAAATAGACTTTTTCTATACCCTTGCCATTATCTTTTACGTAAAATTGCCAAAGCTCACCTATATCAACAACTCCAATTTCTATGCTTCCTTTAGTTTTGTTATTGTATTTAATAGCATTATCTATTAAGTTTTGAAAAAGTTGTTGTAATCTATATTTATCACCTTTTACTTTGGGTAATCTATTTATTTTTTTTACTTTAATGTGATCTGGAAAAAACATAATAGAAATTGTATTGTCTATTAATTTATCTAAGTCTACATCATATAAAGTTGTTTGGTTTTTTGTTATTGTAGAATACTCTAAAATACCACTTATAAGAGTGTCCATTTTCTCGACATTCGACCTAATTAAATTTATACTTACAGCCCCTTGCTCTCCTAACTTACAACCATAATCTTCCTTTAACCATGCTGTTAAGGCATCTATACTTCGTAATGGTGATTTTAAATCATGTGAAACCATATGAGCATAGTCATTTAATTCTTGATTTTGGTGTTCTAATTCAGATAATAATTTTTCTCGTTGCTTATTAATTTTTATAATTTCTTTTGTTTGGTTGTTTATAAATTCAACCAGTTTAAGTCCATTAATATCGCTATTATCAAACTCAACATCTTCTGGTAATTTGTAAAATTTTAATGTTTCTATAACATGTTTTAACTTATTAATAACTTTTTTTTGAGCCTCTGCTTCTTTTTTTAGTTGTTCGTTTGCTTTAAATAATTCATCTGAACTAATAGTCATAGCTAACTGCTGCATGTTGTATTGATCATTGAAATTTATATAAGATCTATTTACAGCATCTAAAAAATGTTCTAAATCTTTATTGTTTTTTAAAGGTTCTGACAAATATTTACGAATTTGCCTTTTAAGCAATGAATCCATTTATTCGCTAATTAAAGTTATAGTCATAGTTTGATTGTGTAGTTGACATTTTTTTTCTCCATGAAAAGGAGCTATTTCACCATAAGAATAAAAACCAGATATAACCACATTGTCTCCCAGCACATTAACTACCTCTTCTATTTCTTCTTCAACTCGCTGGTCTAAAACTAATTTTCTACAAACGCAACTTACTAATAATGCTAATTGTGGTTTATTTTTTCTTGATTCTAAAGCTTGTTTAGCAGCACGTTCTGATGCGCTTGCTATGTTATCTATATTTGTCATCATTAGCTGAACAACAGAATTTTCTGGTATATCTCCAGCTAAAATCATAGTATTCTCTTCTTCATTAATATTTAAAATAGTTCTTACATAAGAATATTTCTCTTTTTTTAATTTTACATTAAGAGGGTACAATAAAGCTGCTGCAGGTAAATCTTTTGATTTATCTCCTAAGTATTTTTTATATAAATCTAGAGCTGGTTTATTATCTAGCTCATAAAGCGTGTTAAATTTAGATTTTGTTACAATTCGTTCAGGTCCAAATGGTGTCCAACCACCATATATTGAAAAAGACACTTCCAAAGTTTCTCCATAAAAGGCTATAGCAACAACTTCTCCCTCTTTTGGATTTTCGTTATAAGACGCTAATGTTTTTTCAAATCTTACTTCATCACCACAAAGTCCACCAGTAATCAAAGTATTATTAACATTAGCCCTATTAATACCCTTTGCTAATTCACTACCGTTAATAAAACTTGCCTCAGACAAAACAAATACATACTTTAATCGATCGGCTGGGAATTGATTAATTAAATTAAATCCTGCTTTATAACTATCAAAATTTGACTTTTTTATATTACTTGTTTTTATTAAAAAGCTACTTTTTTCAAATTCTATCGCTGTTATTGTTATGGTATTATCTTTAACAGAGTTTGATACAATGTCTCCACTTGTAGAACTAAAAACGATTTCGCCATCTGGGTACAAACTTTTTATATCACTGTAAATACTTGGATTCTCAAATAAAAGTCTACTACCAAAAACTAAAACTAAAGGTTTTATTAAAGTTATATTTTTTGTTAAATACTGCCAAGTATTTTCTTTCTTTACTAATTGTACTGTTTTCATTATTTATTTTCTTATTGTAAAATAAAATGTTGTTCCATTATTTAATTCGCTTTCTAACCAAATATTTCCGTTGTGTAAATCAACAATTTTCTTTACAATAGATAATCCAATACCTGTAGAATCTTTGCTTTTATTTAATGTGTGGAATATTTTAAAAATTTTATTATGATATTTTGAATCTATACCAACTCCATTATCTGAAACTGAGAACTTATAATACTTATCTAAATCTTGTACATTAATATTTATAATTCCTACTTCTTTATCTATAAACTTTATAGCATTAACTATAAGATTTAGAAATAATTGTTCAAATTTAGTTTGTTCTCCGTATAAAATTGGTAAATTATTTAATATGTTTATTGATATATGGTTAGGTTTATAAATTATTTTTATAAGGTTTTGTATTATATCGTTTAAATTTACATATGTTTTGTTTTGACCTGTAGTACTAACACTAGAATAACTTAAAACATCGCAAATAAGCTTTTCCATTTTTTCTAGAGTATCTTCTATTAAATTAAAATTCTTGACACTTATCGGGTCTAGATTTTCTATGTTATCTTCTTTTAACCAATTTACAAGTGCATTTATACTACGTAATGGAGATTTTAAATCGTGAGATATAATGTGAGCATATTCTTCTAACTCTTCGTTACTTTTTTTAAGTTTAGTGAGTAATTTTTCTTTTTGACTTTCTAGCTTTTTAATTGCAGTTATATCTAAATACACTTTTATATAACCTGTAAAATCACCATTTAAATTATAGTTTGGTGCACTACTAACCAACCAAGATTTTAATGCTCCTAATTTATTTTTAAATTTAATTTCTTTAGGCTTTGAACTATTATCTAAATTTATTTTATTACTAGAAATAGAAGTAAAAACAGTATTACTTCTTTTACCTAAAAAGTCTTCTTTTAGATAACCTGACATTTGTAAAAAACTTTGATTAACAGATAAAATATTTCCACATTTATCTACCTCTATTAACCCTAAATTCATATTAGCAATAATACGGCTGTATTTTTCGCGTTCAGCCTCTATTTGCTTTTGGTACTTATTATCTAAAGTTATGTCTCTAACAATACCTTGAGCAGCAACAGCAACACCTTCATCATAAATAATACTAGCGTTAATATGTACTAATTTCGATTCTTTTTTTAGCGTAATAATGTTAAGGTGAAAATTGGTTAATACGCCTTTATTTAGAAGTAATTTAAAAGATTTTATAACGCGCTCAGTTTCATTTGGGTGCGCCATAGACAACAAGTTATAATCTTGATTGGCATTATTAAAACCAAGTAATTCAACCGCAGATTGGTTCATTTTTAAAATATCTCCCTGTAAATTCATAATGACATATGCATCTACAATATTCTCAAAAACACCTTGTAATTGTGAGTCTTTTCTGTTTAATAAGATTTCTAATTTAGCATAAGATTTTTCTAAATTTTGTTTAGCTTCAAAAAGTTCGGCAGATTTACGCTCAAGTATAGTTTCGGCCTGTTTCCTTGCCGCTTTTTCGCGCTTTAAGGCACGCTCTAGTACTTCAATGTAATCTTTACTCATTAATATTTTTATTAACAATAAACTTTACCTCTGTGCCGTCTGGTTTTATTTTTTCTAAAGTAATGGTCGCTGTAGCGTTAAAATACTCGAATGTTTTATTCATTAAGCCCAAACCAAAGTGATGCATGGCTCTACTAGATTTATAAATCATAATTAAACTAGTTTCTGTTTTTTCTTGTATTTCAAAAGTAGGCAGCTCGGCATCGGGATAAATTTTTCTTACCTCTACATGTATATGGTCTTCTATGGATGCCAACATTTCTATAGGGTCCTTGTAGGTATTTAAAAGGCCAGGGTAACTGGTTTCTAAAACGCTAAAAAAATGCTCGGCATAAACCAATAGTAACTGATCTATAGACATGCCTGTATTATCACTTAAATTTTGAAGCATTTGTAACATTTCAGAAAATTTGTAGGTGCCAACAGAGGTGTAAACACCTTCGGATTCTAACTTTGATTGCTCGATTATTTTATCGACCATTACTAATCCAAATTTAGTTTCAACCAAGTCTAAAAACTCTGTAAACACAATGCCTTTCATCTTAAAATTGTTTTAACTCATTAATACTCCAATATGCTAATAAACGCTCTATTTTGTATACGTAGTCTTCGTATTTTAATGGTTTTAATACGTAGCCAGAAACCCCTATTTTATAGCATTCTAATAAATCTTTCTGATTATTAGAGGTTGTTAAAATTATGGTTGGTAAATATTTCAAAACAGGATCGGCTTTTAATGTACTTAAAAATTCTAATCCATTTATTTTTGGCATATTTAAGTCTAACAAAATAATGTCTGGAAGTGTATCTTTATGTTCTAAAATTTGAAGTGCCTCTTCGCCGTTATTGGCTTCAATTATATTATGATTTAAATTAAGTTTAGAAACGGTTCTATTAAGTTTCATGACCTCAATCATATCATCTTCAATTAAAAGAATATTTAATTTTTTATCCATTAATGTGCTTTTAGTACCTAAATGTATTACAATTAGTCTAAAGTACTAAAATTCTTCGATAAAGAAGAATTTTAGTATCGTTTAGCAGCACAAATGCATAGTTAAATGGCTGGTTACTTTTATTAGTGCACTAGGGTAATTTCGGTGAGTTTACTTTTTGGAGCTTCACATAAAGAACATTGATATGTTTCTGGAAGATCTTTAAATAGTGTATTTGGTAGTATATCTTGCGTTAAATCGCCGTAAGACTCATTGTAAACCGTTAAACAGTCTGTACATTGGTATACAGACTCTGTTTCGGTTTCTAACACTTCGTCTACAAAAATCTCATCGTCTTTTTCTGTGCCTAATTGCTCGAAGTATAACTGACTTAACTCCATTAACAACCCTGGAAGCTCTACCTTGTCTACATCTTGTACATGCATAATGTACTCTCTAGTATTTGGATCGAAATTCTTGGCATATAATAAATTATAAGTGTCTCTAATTTTAAAATCGCCAATGGTTTCTGGTTGCTTATTTTTTTCTATAACTATAGATGTAAAATTATATGTATCGCTACCGTAACTGGTTATACCAAAAGTAAGACCATAGGTACTAATATCGTTTTGATCGAAATTAGTAACTAAATATTTTTTTAAATTTAGAGCGTCTTTATCGTTAACAGGTAAATGCCAGTTCATTTCTAACATAGAATGCCTTACATTAATACCAAATTTACCTAAAAACTTTTCCCATTTTAATTTAGAACTTAATGGAATTCCTTTAACAATAAAGGACTTCCAAGGTGTAATAGATATTTTACCAATTTTACACTCTGAACATAAATCGCACATCGCTTTTAAAAAGGACGTATCGTATCTATTATTTCTCCAATATAAACCTAACCAATAACGATCTGTACCTATGCGGTTCATGCCTTCGTAATATGGAAAAGGATAAAATGGCACCTCTAAAGGTTTGTCTACAGTTCTATTGTTTGTATTTGTGGCGTCGCTAACTAAATCGAAAACAGTTTCTATAGTTTCTGGCTCTTCTTGTAAAATATTTTCTATACCAAGCTGTATTTTATCCATATCCCAACTATAAATTAGTGCAGGATACATTTTTGTTTTTTGCCAACCTGGTAGCCTTACATAAAGGTACCAGTAATCTTCATGCTCTGAAGCTATAAAATTTATATTACCTGTAAATAAAGGCACCAACCTTTGTTGCGGGTCTGTTATGTTAATTCTAAGCTTTTGCTGCTTTTTAAACTGCTCTATAACATACAGGTACTTATCACTGGTTAACCATGAGGTACTAGGAAGGATTTCTGCAGACACATAAGATGACGCTATGTTTTCTATTCCGTCTCGTTTTGGCTTAAAGAAATTTATTTTATCGAATTCGCTAAACTTACTCTCATCTATAGCTTCTGGAAAAATAATATCTTGTCTAGATCCAAATGATATAGCATCTAAACCTAAACCTTCTGCAGCTTCGCAAATATATTTTAACTCTCCTGGCGATAATACACCACCATTTATTTTTAATCTATATGGTTCTATCATTATGCTAATACTTTTGAATTTTGAAGAATTTCTCTTACTTGTGTTTTACAACTACCGCAACCTAAGCCTGCACCTGTTTTATTACATAATTCTGTAAAATCTGTACATCCTTTTGCTACAGCATCCTCTAAATTACCTTCGCCTACTTGGCTACAAGAACATACTAATTTGCCTAAAACAGGCTCTGTATTTGATGAGCCTCTTAGTAGGGTTTCTCGTTTTTCGGCCATTTCAATTTTACTCTCAATCATGCTCTTAAACTCGGCAAACTCATTTTTGTCTCCCATTAAAACAGCACCCACTAATAAATCGTCTTTTACAATACATTTCTTGTAATAACGCTTTTTCATGTCTGTAAAAATAATTTCTTCGTAACTATCGTCGTTATCTGGCACATTTATATCGCCTATACTACATAAATTTAAGTCGTTAAACTTTAAAATATTCATTAGCACAGAACCATTATAAGCACAACTTACATCGCCTGCAATAAAATTTGCTAGAATATTTGCTTGCTCTTCGGCAGCAGATGTAATTCCAAATAACTGATTATTAAACTCGGCAATTTCTCCCATGGCAAATATATCTGGATCGGAAGATTGTAAATGCTGGTTTACTTTAACACCACGACCACATAAAATACCGTTTTCTCTTGCTATTTCTATGTTAGGAATCGTACCAATGGCGTAAACAATTGCTGTAGCCGTAATTAATTTACCACTTTTTAAATTGATGTTTAACGCATTTGTATCCTCGTCATTAAACACAGTACTCACCTCATTATCAAAGTAAATTTGTATGCCGCGTTCTTGTACATCTAAAGCTAATAATTTACTTGATATTTTATCTAATTGGCGCTCCATTAATCGAGACGCACGCTGTACTATGGTTATTTTAACATTTTTGTGTTTCATGGCAGCTGCAAGCTCTAAACCTAACAAACCACCACCCACTATAACGACATGCTGTTCTTCTGGTGGTAAACCAGAATTATCTAAGTAAGATTTAAACTTATCGGCATCGCCTTTATTACGCATTGTAAAACGTCCTGGTAATTCTATTTGTACATCTTTAGGTATAAATGCACGGCTACCAGTTGCCATAATTAGCTTGTCGTAACTATGTGCAACACCATGAACGTCTGTAGCTATCTTATTAACTTTATCTATTTTAGATATAGAATTTTCTGGATGTAGGTTAACGTTAAGTTTTGCTAACTCTGCATTTCTAATTTTTAACAATTGTTCCCAGCTTAGTTCTTCTGTAACATATTCTGGCAACAATACACGGTTATAAAACAAGTTAGGCTCTTTAGAAAACACGTGTATTTCGTCATTTTCGTTAAAATCTCTGTAATTCTGAATAAACCTAAATGCAGCTGCTCCAGCACCTACAATAACAATTTTTTCTTGTTTCTTTTTATATTTTTTGACAGATACTATTGTGTATTTAAAATCGGGCTCTTTAGAAACCGGATCTATAATAGTATTTGTTAAATTATTTGCTCTGTTTAAATCGCTTTGTAATTGCTTACCCCAGTGCATTGGTAAGAAAACTACTCCTTTTTGAATGTTTTCTGTAACCTCTGCACGAACCCTTACAACACCATTATTACTTTTAATTTCTGTAATATCGCCTTGCTTAATTTTATACAAAAAGGCATCTACAGGGTTAATTTCTAATACAGGTGTAGGATAGTGTGTTTTTAAACGCGATACCTTTCCTGTTTTTGTCATGGTATGCCACTGGTCACGTACACGACCTGTAGTTAAAATTAAAGGAAACTCTTCTGTTGGTTTAGCAGATGCATTCGATGTTCTAGAAGGCAAATTAAAAATGGCTTTTTTAGAGGGTGTGTAAAACTGTTTGTCCTCAAAAAGTCTTGGTGTACCAGAGTGTCTGTGTTCTTTTACAGGCCACTGGAAGGTACCTTCGGTTTTTAATCTATCGTAATTTAAAAAAGAAACATCAATATTTGTCCCTTTCGTCATTAGCGCATACTCATTATAAATATCTTCGGTTTTACTGTAATTAAAACCTCTAAAGCCCATACGTTGTGCAAAATCGCATAAAATTTCTACGTCAGGTCTTGCTTCGCCAGGTGCGTTTATAGTTTTAGGTAAGTAAGAAATACGACGTTCAGAATTAGTCATCGTTCCTTCTTTTTCTAACCAACCTGCTGCAGGTAAAACCAAATCGGCATGAGCCACTGTATCCGATTTATGTGAAATATCTTGAACCACAACAAATTTAGCGTTTTTCATGGCACGCTCTATTTGGTGCGAATTTGGCATACTTACCAAAGGGTTTGTACAAACAATCCAAACAGCTTTTAACTTTCCAGTCTCTAGAGCTTCAAACATTTCGGTTGCTGTAAATCCTGGTTTTGGCGAAATTTTATCTACACCCCAAAATTGAGCGACTTCTTGTCTGTGCTCCTCGTTCATTAAATCTTTATGCACAGCTAATAAATTGGCCATACCTCCTACTTCACGACCACCCATAGCGTTAGGTTGTCCTGTTAAAGAAAAAGGACCAGAACCAGGCTTACCAACCTGCCCTGTTATTAAAGATAAATTAAGTAAAGCTACATTTTTATCT
>CALHCQ010000079.1 GCA_937936645.1 uncultured Algibacter sp. | reverse complement strand
GCCAAACTTTATAATTAAGAAACATGATAAAAAACGATTTATTTTTAAGAGCATTAAAAGGAGAAACAGTAAATCGTCCACCGGTATGGATGATGCGTCAAGCAGGGCGTTATCTTCCAGAATTTATGGAAATTAAGGCGAAGTATGATTTTTTTACACGCTGCCAAACTCCAGAATTAGCAAGCGAAATAACCGTACAACCTATACGAAGATACGGTATGGATGCTGCCATTTTATTTAGCGACATTCTTGTAATACCGCAGGCCATGAATATAGAGGTGCAAATGAAACCTAATTTTGGCCCATATTTACCAAACCCTATACGCTCTCAAAAAGACGTCGATAATGTTATTGTTCCCGATGTAACACAAGCATTAGATTATGTTTACCAAGCTATTAAAGCGACTAAAGAAAAATTAAATAACGAAATACCTTTAATTGGATTTGCAGGATCGCCGTGGACTATTTTATGCTACTGCGTGCAAGGACAAGGCAGCAAGAATTTTGACAAAGCAAAAGAGTTTTGCTTTACAAACCCTATTGCAGCTCACCAACTACTACAAAAAATAACCGATACAACTATTGCATACCTTAAAGAGAAAGTTAAGGCAGGATGTAATGCTGTACAAGTATTCGACTCTTGGGGTGGTATGCTATCGCCAGTAGATTACCAAGAGTTTTCTTGGCAATATATACAGCAAATTATAGACGCTCTTAAAAACGATGCGCCTGTTATAGCATTTGGTAAAGGCTGCTGGTTTGCTCTTAACGACATGGCTAAATCTGGCGCTTCTGCATTGGGTGTCGATTGGACATGTTCTGCAAGAAATGCACGTTACCTAACGGGAGGTAATATTACGTTACAAGGTAATTTTGACCCGACACGTTTATTTTCTCCTCCAGCAGAAATAAAGAAAATGGTACACCAAATGATAGACGATTTTGGTAAAGACAAATACATTGTAAATCTAGGCCACGGTATTTTACCTAACATACCGCTAGATCATGCTAAAGCGTTTATAGATGCCGTTAAAGAATATGGCAATTAATACGTATAATTTTTAAATATTTCCTGCTTTTTTTATCATGTAATATATGTAACTTGTATAAAAAAGCAGGTTGTATTTTTTATGCTATCTACTAAATGGTATATAACCCGTAGTTTAGCTATAAAACTATTTAAATCTTACAACGGCTTGTGTAAAATAGTTTAATTAAGATCTATAATTATATGTTAAATTCTTTTAAACATTTAGCTAAAAAATACACCTTATTAAAATCGAGCTGGTCACCTCAGCAAAATTTATTCTATGGTTTCTCAACCTATATTATTTTAGGTTTTATATTACTTTGCTTGCCTATTTTTCAAAAACAAAGCGCTACCATACTAGATCATTTATTCATAGCAACATCTGCAGTATCTACTACAGGTTTAGTAACACTATCTATTTTTGACACTTATAATATATTGGGTCAGTTTGTAATTATGGTGCTCATACAACTTGGGGGTATTGGGTATTTAACGTTTACAACTTTCATGATTTTATCTACATCAAGAAAAATGACCTTATGGCAAAAAAAAATTCTATCTACAGAGTTTACCTTACCAAAAACTATAAAAATTAACGATTTTTTAAAGTCCGTAATTTTATTTACACTTATTATGGAGTCTATAGGTGCCATATTATTTTTTATAGCTTTTAAACTTGAAAACATGCCTACGCTAGAGGCTTTGTGGTCTTCTATATTTCATAGTGTAAGCACATTTTGTACAGCTGGTTTTAGTTTATTTAATAACAGCTTTATGGACTATAACGACCATCATTTTATAAACTTTATTATAGCCATGCTCGCCATTTCTGGCTCTATGGGATTTATTGTGATTACAGATTTTGGATTACTAATTAAAAACAAAGCACACAAGCTTAGCTTTACGACCAAAGTGATACTATTTGGTTTTTTAATTCTTTTAAGCAGTGGTACTGCATTTTTTTATTTTCTAGAAGCGTCTATAGTGAATTTACCTGGAGACGCTCGTTTTTTAAGTGCTTTTTTTCAAACCATGACCGCCATGACAACTGTAGGGTTTAACACAGTAGATTTTGGTTTGTTCTCGCAAGCCATGATGCTAGTTTGTATTTTTATAATGTATGTAGGAGCCTCGCCATCTGGTACGGCTGGTGGTATAAAAATCACAACATTAACAGCAGTGTTTGCTATTATAAAAAGTCAATTAAAAGGGAGTAAACACATTACCTTTTTAGGCCGCGAAATACCCTACGAAAGACTTTACACTGCTATTTCTGCCTTTATATTTTATACAAGTATCATTGTTTTGGGTACGTTTTTAATAACCTTAACAAACGACCTAAAATTCGAAAGTATACTTTTCGAGGTCGCATCGGCCCTTGGTACAGTTGGTATAAGTACCGGCATTACAGCAAGTATAGACACCTTTGGTAAAATAATTATAATATTAATTATGTTTATTGGTAGACTGGGCGTACTCACTTTTGGTTTGGCACTATGGTCTAGAAAAACAAAGCATGATAATATTCCATTTATAAAAGAAGATATTGCAGTTTAATAATGATTAAAAATATATTACAAGGCATAAAAGCATATTTAGGAGCTTTTAGTTTAATATCAAAATTAAAATTATGGCGCTATTTTGTAATTCCAATACTAATTAGCCTTATAACCGCTATTATAATATTTAGCACGGCTTATGGCTGCTCTAATTATATAGGCGACTACATATCGAAAATTTGGATTTGGGATTTTGGAAAAGAAACTTTTATAAGTTTTAGTCATCTTCTAGGCTTACTCATAATTATAATTATTGGCATGATTCTATACAAGCATATTATCATGGCTTTATCTGCACCGTTTATGAGCCCTGTTTCAGAAAAAATAGAACATCACCTAACAGGTATAAAAAATCACGAGCATAGAAACACAAGCTTTGCGCAACAACTATGGCGTGGTATAAAAATTAACGGGCGTAACTTAGGTATGGAATTATTAATAACCCTGCCCCTGTTACTTTTAAAGTTTATACCCCTAGTTAATATTTTATCTACCATACTTTTATTTTTGTTACAAGCATATTATGCTGGTTTTGGTAACATAGATTACACCCTAGAACGTCACTTTAATTACAAAAACAGCATTAAATTTGTAAAATCGAATAAAGGTCTAGCAATAGGTAATGGTATTGTTTTTATATTATTTTTATTAATACCCGTTGTTGGTGTTATATTCGTTTTACCATTATCTGTAACAGCAGCAACAACAAGAACAGTAGAAGCCTTAAAATTAACAAAACAACATGAAAGACAAATTCTATAACTATATACAATTACTACAGGACCGTATCACTAAAAAACTGGAAACCATAGATGGAAAAGCGGTTTTTAAAGAAGATATATGGAAAAGACCAGAAGGTGGCGGTGGTAGAACACGAGTTATAGAAAAAGGCCAAGTTTTCGAGAAAGGAGGCGTTAATATATCTGGGGTTCACGGTAAATTACCAGACACGATGCAAAAATATTTTGGCGTAGAAGATGCAAACTTTTTTGCCTGTGGCCTAAGTTTAGTTTTACACCCAAAAAACCCAATGGCACCTACTGTACATGCCAACTGGCGCTACTTTGAAATGTATGATAAGAACGGAAATATTGCAGACCAATGGTTTGGTGGCGGGCTCGATTTAACACCCTATTATTTATTTAACGAAGACGCTACACATTTTCACAAAACCTGCAAAACAGCCTGCGACAAACATGATCCAGAATTTTACAAAAAATACAAAGCACGTTGTGACGACTATTTTTATAACTCACATAGAAATGAAGGGCGTGGCATAGGGGGCTTATTTTTTGACTATTGCAAGGCAACACCAAACATGAGCATGGAAAACTGGTACGACTTTGTAACAGAGGTAGCAAATAGTTTTCTAGACGCCTACACACCTATCATAGAAAAAAGAAAAGATCTACCCTATACAGACCATCAAATTAATTGGCAACAAATACGTCGCGGTCGTTATGTAGAATTTAATCTTGTTCACGATAAAGGCACACTATTCGGGCTAAAAACGAACGGACGTATAGAAAGCATTTTAATGAGCTTACCCCCGCAAGTACAATGGGTTTACGACCATCATCCAGAACCCAACAGTGAAGAAGAACGCTTAATTAACGTATTACAAAACCCTATAGACTGGGTCTAATTCTTAAAAAACATGAATTGTTACTGCGGCCAAGAAAAAACATACGCAAACTGTTGCGAAATAATACACAAAAATAGAGAAAAGGCACTAACAGCCGAACAACTCATGCGCTCAAGATATAGTGCTTTTGTATTAGCCAATGGCGATTACTTAATGCAAAGTCATCATAAATCTACAAGACCATTAAAAGAAAAAAAGGCATTGGTTAAATGGGCTAAATCTGTAAACTGGATAAAGCTAGACATACAAGACACAACGCAGGGGCTACAACATCAAAACGCAGGCACTGTAACTTTTAATGCTTATTTTTTTGAAAACGGAAAAGTAGACTGTATTCACGAAAAATCTGCTTTTATAAAAGAGGACAATTTATGGTATTACCTCGGTTTAAGTAAATAATTTTAAAAACATACCAACATATTACTATATTTATAGCACGCTTACAGTAAAACAGACAAACAATTTTATGTATCCAATAAAAAGAAACCGAAGACTACGTACAAACCAAGCCATACGAGACTTAGTAAAAGAAACCGTATTAACACCAAACGATTTTTTAGTTCCACTTTTTATCGTAGAAGGAAAAGGCATAAAAGACGAAATTCCGTCTATGCCAAATTACTACAGGTACAGTTTAGATTTGCTTAAAGCAGAAGTAAAAACACTTTGGGCTATGGGCTTAAAATCGGTTTTACTTTTTGTTAAAGTACCAGACCAGTTAAAAGACAACAAAGGCACAGAAGCTTTAAATAGTAATGGGCTTATGCAACGTGCTATAAAGCTTGTAAAAGACACCTGTCCAGATATGATTGTTATGACCGATGTAGCACTAGACCCCTACTCGGCTTATGGCCATGATGGTATTATAGAAAATGGTGAAATTTTAAACGACGAAACCGTCGATGTACTAACAGAAATGAGCCTGTCGCATGCACAAGCTGGTGCTAATTTTGTGGCACCTAGCGACATGATGGACGGAAGAATTTTATCTATTCGAGAAGCACTAGAAGACGACGGATATACTAATACCGGTATCATGAGCTACTCTGCAAAATACGCCTCGGCATTTTATGGTCCTTTTAGAGACGCTCTAGACTCTGCTCCTGTAGACTTAATAGACATTCCTAAGGACAAAAAAACATATCAAATGGATTATGCTAACAGATTTGAAGCCTTAAGAGAAACCGAAATGGATATAGACGAAGGCGCAGATATTGTTATGGTAAAACCAGGCATATCTTATCTAGATATATTAAGAGATATTAAAAATGAAGTCGATGTACCAATAGCTGTTTACCAAGTTTCTGGCGAATATGCCATGATAAAAGCAGCAGCAGAAAAAGGATGGCTAAACCACGACCAAGTCATGATGGAAACAACCACTGCATTTAAACGTGCTGGAGCAGATATTATAGCATCTTATTTTGCTAAAGACATTGTAAAATTGATTTCGTAGATTAGCATAAATTATACAACTTATGGCATTATTACTTTTTTATGGTATTATATCAATATTCTTTTCGTTTCTATGTTCTATACTAGAAGCTGTTTTATTAAGTGTAACACCTACATTTATAAACGTTAAAAGAAAAGAAAATAAAGCTTACGCTGAAGATTTAGAAACGTTAAAAAAAGATGTAGACAGGCCCTTAATCGCTATTCTTACTCTAAACACCATAGCACATACCGTGGGTGCTATATTAGTAGGTGTGCAAGCCAAAGTAGCATATGTAGAAACTTACGGCTCTAAAACATCTACTATATTAGGTATTACATTTACCGAAGATTTAATGGTCGCTGTAGTATCATCAATAATGACATTGTTAATACTAGTTGCCTCAGAAATTGTACCAAAAACCATAGGTGCGACCTACTGGAAACAGCTAGCAAACTTTACTACAAAAGCCTTAAAAGTCTTAATATTCCCATTAAAATGGACTGGTATTTTATGGATTTTACAACTTACCACAAAACTTATAGGCGGTAAGGGGCATGGCAGCGTATTAAGTAGAGAAGGATTTTTGGTTATGGCAGACATGGCGCAAGAGGAAGGTGTTTTTCAAGAATCGGAGAGCAAGGTTATAAAAAACCTACTAACCTTTAAAGATATTCGTGCTAAAGATGTTATGACACCAAGAACGGTAATGAAAACCGAAAATGAAACAACTAATATTGAAGATTTTTTTAATAAAAATTTAAATCTTAGATTCTCTAGAATACCTGTATATACAGATACAGAAGACAATATTAAAGGTCTTGTTTTAAAAGACGAAATTTACAAAGAAATGGCGCTTGGTAATGGCGACAAAAAATTATCTGAATTAAAAAGAAATATCATTATTGTAAATAGAGATATTGCCATCCCTACACTTTTCGAAAAGCTTATAGAAACAAAAAATCATATGGCTTTGGTGGTAGACGAATATGGCTCTGTTAGTGGTATTGTAACCATGGAAGATCTTATAGAAACATTACTTGGTTTAGAAATTATGGACGAAAGCGATAATGTGTCAGACCTACAGGTACAAGCAAGAAAAAACTGGGAATCTAGAGCCAAGAAACTTGGTATTCTGGAAGACGATAAACCTACAGAAGAAACGCCACAGGAATAAGTTATGACACAAAATAGCTTAAAAAGTATTTAAGTTAAACGTATAAAAAAGTATCATTTTAAATCATTTAAGAAAATAAACGCATTTATAAATTTAGTATCTTTAAAACACGCAAAAAATTTATAATGAAGTTCTTAAAAAACAGTTTAAAAATTTTAGTGCTATTATTCGGTCTAGTAATCGCACTGCTTTACGTTACAGATACCGATTATCTAATTAAAGCCGTTAGAACAATTTACCTAAAAGGATACACAACAGCTTATTTAGAAGATTATAAAGGTTTTGACAATGCCATAGTAGAAAACGGCACAGCACAACCCTGGCCAATACACACAGCATATAATAGCGTTCAGGAGACAGAAATACTATCTAAAATAAACAAAGAAAATGGCACCATAGCCTATGTAGTTATAAAAAACGATAGTATTTGGTTCGAGAAATATTACGATGGGTATAACCAAAACTCGCAAACCAATTCGTTTTCTATGGCAAAAAGTTATGTGTCTGGTCTATTGGGCAAAGCCATAATGGATGGTTATATTAAAAGCTTAGACCAACCTATTGGCCATTTTATACCAGAATTTAACACAGGACTGGCCGCTAAAGTTACCGTAGGAGATTTGGCAAGCATGGCTTCGGGTAGTAATTGGGACGAATCGTACTACTCGCCACTATCTATAACAACTAAGGCGTATTTCTACGACAACTTAGAACAAGTTACACGAGGTTTAAAAATAGAAAAACAACCCGGCCAAGCATTTAAATACGCTAGTGGAGATACACAAATGCTAGCTTTGGTGTTAGAGCGTGCAACGGGTAAAAAACTGTATAATTATTTATCAGAAAGTTTCTGGAAACCTTTGGGCTGCGAAAACCCCACACTTTGGCAAGTAGACAGTAAAGAAAACAATATGGCTAAAGCCTATTGCTGCATAGCCAGTAATGCAAAAGACTTTGCACGTTTTGGCAAACTTTATAAAGATTACGGAAAATGGCAAGGCAAACAAATTTTAGACTCGGCCTTTGTAGCTACATCTATAAAACCCAGATTTAAAAAAAGCCCCATGTATGGTTACGGTTGGTGGTTAAAAACTCAAAATCAAAAAAACTTTTTTATGATGCGTGGCATTTTAGGGCAGTACGTTATTGTTAACCCAAAAGACAATATTATTATTGTAAGACTTGGCCACTCTAAAGGTTCTAGTAAAACTGTTGGGTCTTTTTCTACAGATGTCGATGCTTACATAAACGAAACATATACGATGCTAAACCAATGATTAGTAAGCTTAACCTAGAGAACATATTATTTTTAGATATTGAAACGGTACCCGAAACACAGCATTACGACCAGTTAGACGCTGTAAAACAAGATTTATGGGCCTCTAAAACACAATATCAACGCAAAGACCAATACACGCCCGAAGCTTTTTACGAACGTGCTGGAATTTGGGCCGAATTTGGAAAAATTGTTTGCATATCTGTTGGTTACTTTAATTTTAATGGGAGCCAACGTAAGTTTAGAGTAACTTCTTTTTACGGAGATGAAATTAAAATTTTAAACGATTTTAAAAACTTACTAGAAACGCATTACAATAGCGCTAAATATTTATTATGTGCCCACAACGGAAAAGAATTTGATTTCCCTTACATAGCAAGACGAATGATAATTAATAATATAGAGCTACCTAATAAACTGAATTTATTTGGAAAAAAACCTTGGGAAATACCTCATCTAGACACCTTAGATTTATGGAAGTTTGGAGACTATAAAAATTACACGTCTTTAAAATTATTAACCAATGTTTTGGGCATACCATCGCCAAAAGATGATATCGATGGTAGCGAAGTATATCAGGTATATTACGAAAGTAAAGAAATTGATAGAATTATTATATACTGCGAAAAAGATACCATAGCTGTGGCACAAATTTTATTAAGACTACGTGGTGAAAATTTATTAGATGCCAGCGAAATTTTACACATATAAATGAAAAAACAACCTATTCTATCTATACAAAATTTATCTATTTCCTTTGGGGATAATAAAGTTATTCATGACATATCTTATCATTTAAATCAAAATGAAATATTAGGCATTGTAGGAGAATCTGGCTCAGGAAAATCTGTTTCTTCTTTAGCTATATTGGGGTTGTTACCTAAAAAAATAGCCACAATAAACTCTGGTAATATTATTTATGAAAACACCAATTTAATAAAGCTTTCATCAAAGGTATTTCAAAAAATTAGAGGACGTAAAATAGCCATGATTTTTCAAGAACCAATGAGCTCTTTAAACCCGTCTATGTCCTGTGGTAAACAAGTAGAAGAATTATTAATACAACATACAGATCTTAACAAAAGCGATCGTAAAGCACGTGTTTTAAACCTTTTCGAACAAGTAAAATTACCGCATACAAAGCGGGTATACAACGCCTACCCTCATGAAATTTCTGGCGGACAAAAACAACGTGTTATGATTGCTATGGCTATAGCCTGTAATCCAGATATTTTAATTGCAGACGAGCCCACAACGGCGCTAGATGTAACCGTACAAAAAGAAATTATTAGTCTTTTAAAAGAGTTACAAAGCACCACAAAAATGAGTGTTATTTTTATAACGCACGATTTAGCTTTAATATCGGAAATAGCAAATCGAGTTTTAGTAATGTACCAAGGTAACATTGTAGAACAAGGCACTGTTAAGCAAGTATTTAACACACCACAACATAATTACACCAAAGCATTAATAAATTCGCGCCCATCTTTAAAAACAAGGTTAAAAGTTTTACCAACAATACAAGATTATTTAAACGGGGCAAACACATCGCAAATTATAACAAAAGAGCAACGTAAAGAAGCGCATAAAATACTATACAGTAAAGCGCCTTTGTTAGAAGTTATCGATTTAGAAAAAACATATATATCTAAAGCTGGCTGGTTAAAAAAACCAACCTTATTTAAAGCTGTTAATAAAATTAACTTTAAACTTTATGAAGGTGAAACGTTAGGTTTAGTGGGCGAGTCTGGATGTGGAAAATCGACTCTTGGCAATGCTATTTTACAATTAGACAAGGCAACGGCAGGATGTATTTTGTATAACGGAGAAGATATTACCAAATTATCTAAAACAGATACCCGAAAATTACGAAAAGATATTCAAATTATATTTCAAGATCCATACTCATCTTTAAACCCAAGAATACCTGTTGGCGAAGCGATTATGGAACCCATGATTGTACATAATTTATACAGCTCGAACAAAGCGCGTAAAGAAAAGGTTATAGAAATTTTAAACCGGGTAGGCTTATCAGAAATACATTTTAATAGATATCCGCATGAATTCTCTGGAGGACAAAAACAGCGTATTGGTATTGCTAGAACGATTGCTTTACAGCCAAAATTAATTATTTGTGACGAGTCGGTTTCTGCACTAGATATATCGGTACAAGCCCAAGTATTAAATTTGCTTAATGAGTTAAAAGCCTCTTTTGGTTTTACCTATATATTTATTTCTCACGATTTAGCTGTTGTAAAATACATGAGCGATCAACTTTTAGTTATGAATAAAGGCAAAATAGAAGAGCTAGACGATGCCGATGTTATTTACAACACGCCCCAAAAGGCCTATACTAAAAAATTAATTAACGCAATACCTAAAGGCATCTAAAAAAAAGCTTAAAACGTCATAACAGGAATATCTCCTTCTATAATTAACGGCCCTGCAGTAGCCTGTTTTATAGTGTTTATAGACACATTAGGTGCGCGCTCTAAAAGTTTAAATCCGCCTTTAACAACTTCTAGAACAGCTAAATTGGTTACTATTTTTTTTACACACCCCACACCTGTTAATGGTAATGTACATTTATTTAATAATTTAGATTCGCCTCGTTTATTGGTGTGCATCATGGCAACAATAATATTTTCGGCACTTGCTACCAAGTCCATAGCACCTCCCATACCTTTTACCATACGCCCTGGTATTTTCCAGTTAGCAATATCGCCATTTGCGGCAACCTCCATAGCACCTAAAATGGTTAAATGCACATGCTTGCCACGTATCATAGAAAAACTTAATGCCGAGTCGAAAAAACTAGCACCAGGTAAGGTTGTAATTGTTTGTTTACCTGCATTAATAATATCGGCATCCTCATCGCCTTCAAAAGGAAATGGCCCCATACCTAAAACACCATTTTCGCTTTGAAATTCGACTTCAATATCCTTATGTACATAGTTAGCAACCAAAGTTGGTATGCCTATACCCAAATTAACGTAGTAGCCATTTTTAACTTCTTTAGCGATACGTTTAGCTATTCCAATTTTATCTAACATATTCTTTTATTTTAAAAACGATTAATGCTCTATGCTTTTGTTCTAACTGTACGCTGTTCTATACGTTTTTCGTAGTGTTCACCCTTAAAAATACGCTGTACAAAAATACCTGGTATATGTATTTGGTTTGGATCTAGAGTACCTACAGGCACAAGCTCCTCGACTTCGGCCACCGTAATTTTAGCGGCTCCACACATATTTGGATTAAAATTTCTTGCGGTACCCTTAAATATAAGATTACCTGCTTCGTCGCCCTTCCAGGCTTTTACAAAAGCAAAATCGGCATTAAAGGCATGCTCTAAAACGTGCATTTTACCATTAAACAAACGAGTTTCTTTACCTACAGCTACTTCTGTACCGTAACCTGCTGGTGTGTAAAAAGCAGGAAACCCTGCTTGAGCAGCACGACAGCGTTCTGCCAAAGTACCTTGAGGGATTAACTCGACTTCTAATTCGCCAGATAACATTTGCTTTTCGAAAGTATCATTTTCGCCCACGTAAGAAGATATCATTTTCTTTATTTGATGCTTTTGCAACAACAAACCTAAACCAAATTTATCTACACCTGCATTGTTAGAAATACAGGTTAAACCGGTTACATTTAAACGCACTAACTCTGCAATAGCTTGCTCTGGTATACCACAAAGTCCAAAACCACCAAGCATTAAAGTCATGTTGTTAGTTACACCTTTTAAAGCCTCTTTAACATCTAATACTGTTTTTTTTATCATAAGTTTTTTTCTTTGGGTTAAACGTGAGAAGCGAATATTTTTATATAACTCGATATGCTAAAAGTCATAACACAAAAAATACACCTATGTAATATAAAACAAAAAACCATTCTTTAAAAGAATGGTTTTTTGTTTTATTCATATATTTTACAAAAGGCTTAAAAACCTTCTAAATCTTCTGGTATTTCTTCTTGCTGTTTTTCCTGCTCTTCTTTAGCTTCTTTTACTATAGAACAATCTACATTTATAGATAAATTATCAGGTTCTTCAAACTCAGCTTTAGATATTCCTAAATCTGCATTGGCATAACAGCTTTTCATGTAAAGCCCCCAAATAGGCAAAGCCATTGCAGCACCTTGACCATAAGTAATCGATTTAAAGTGTACGGCACGATCTTCGCCACCAACCCAAACACCTGTTACCAAATTAGGTACAACCCCCATAAACCAACCATCACTTTGGTTTTGCGTTGTTCCTGTTTTACCAGCTATAGGGTTTGTAAAGCCATAAGGATAACCTGTTATTATTTCTTTATACTCTGCTCTGTTTTTTGCGTAAGTGTGGCGCAGTCTTGTTCCAGAACCTCCCTCGGTAACACCCTCCATAAGCTTTAAAGCCACATAAGAAGTCTCTTCACTTAAAACATCGCGTGTTTCTGGTTTAAATTGATATAATACGGTTCCGTTTTTATCTTCTATTGTTGTAACCATAACAGGCTTAGTATAAACCCCTTTATTCGCAAACGTAGAGTAAGCCCCCACCATTTCGAAAACACTTAAATCTGGTGTACCTAGCGCTATAGATGGCACTGCAGGTATGCGAGATTTAATACCTAGTTTTTTTGCTAAAGCAACTACAGGTTGTGGCCCGACCTTATCCATTAATCTAGCCGTAATAGTATTTACAGAGTTTGCTAAGGCATTTTTTAAAGTTCGTGTACCTCCGTAATCTTCACTAGAATTTTTAGGGCACCATTCTTTTATGTTTCCAAATTTATTGGCTTCTATACAAAATGGTGTATCTGGTAACTCATCACAAGGCGATAAATGCAATTGGTCTATAGCAGCACTGTAAATAAAAGGCTTAAATGTAGACCCAACTTGACGTTTACCTTGGTTAACCATATCGTATTGAAAATGACGATAATTAATACCTCCTACCCAAGCTTTAACATGTCCTGTTTGCGGATTCATAGACATCATACCTGTACGTAAGAACGATTTATAGTAACGCATAGAATCTATAGGTTTCATTATAGTATCTATTTCCGAAGGCTTGCCGTTAACCCACTTAAAAACAGTCATTTTTGCAGGTTTATAAAATGAGGCTACAATATCTTTTTCTGATTTTTTAAGATCATATTTCATTCTATTCCAACGTCTACCTTGACTCATAGAGCGCCTTAATAAAGAATCTATACCGCCATTGGTTAAATCTTGAAAAGGTGTTTTTGGATTACGTTTAACCGTGTTTTGATGAAAAAACTCTGCTTGCAATCTAGCCATGTGTTGTTGTACAGCATTTTCGGCGTAATTTTGCATTCTAGAATCTATGGTGGTATATACTTTTAATCCGTCGCTATTAATATTATATTTTGTGCCGTCTGGTTTTGGATTTTCTTTAATCCATTTTTTCATAAATGCACGTAAATACTCTCTAAAATAAGTTGCAATACCATCTCTATGTGATTCTGGAGAATAATTTAAATCTAAATCGGTTTTTTGCAACGAGTCCTTTACGGTTTCTTCTATATAGCCATATTTATACATTTGCCCTAAAACAACATTTCTCCTGTTTTTTGTTCCTACAGGATTTCTATGCGACCTTGGGTTGTATAGTGTAGAGTTTTTAAACATACCTACCAACATGGCAGATTCCTTTAAGTTTAAATCTCTTGGTTCTTTACCAAAATAAATACGCGCAGCACTACGTATACCATCGGCGTTATTGTTAAAATCGTAAATATTAAAATACTGAGCTATAATTTCTTCTTTGGTGTATTGACGTTCTAGTCTTGTTGCTATAATCCATTCTTTAAATTTTTGAGTATAGCGCCTCCAGCCTCTAGCTCTTTCGCCATGAAATAATTGTTTTGCTAATTGCTGAGATATGGTACTTGCACCTCCGTTTTTACCTAAAAAAACAGCAGCACGTAAGGTTCCTCTAGCGTCTATTCCTGCATGGTCATGATATCTAGCGTCTTCTGTAGCTATTAAAGCATCTACTAAATGTTTTGGTAATTCTTGGAAAGTAACTGGTGTTCTATTGTCTTTAAAATAAAATTTACCTAGCGTTTTACCGTCGGCGGATATAATTTCTGTTGCTAAATTTGTTTCGGGATTTTCTAATTGTGTGTGGTCTGGCATTTCGCCTAACCAACCCCATGATGCCATTAAAAATATAAATACAACCGAAAAAACGCCTCCTAAAAACAGGATCCAAAACAGCCTAATGTATTTTGAAAAGTTATTGTTTACTGGTAATTCTTTATTCTCTTTTGCCATGTACTTTGGGTTAATACGTCTTGTTTACTATCCGCGAAAGCGAAAAAGCAATCAAACTTGACATTTATTTATTATTTAATTTTTCTATTCTAAAACCGACATCGGTAACGCCTTCTAGTTCGTTTAGGCCTTGAACCTTGCCTATTTTTCGCATAGCGTGTTTTATATTTAATTGGTAGGTACCCGATTCTTTAAACACAACATGCTCTTTGTACCACAATTTATTTTCTTTAATAGATGTTAATCCTGTACCCAGCAATTCTCCCGATGATTTTGCCATTTTATACTCTAGAGTATCTGTAATAGATTTACCATGAGGAAAATTCATTTGCACTATTAAAAACAAATTATTGTACTTATAACTATTGGTGTTCCTAATATTTATAAATAAATTATATGGGTTTATAGAGTCTGGCGGATTAATACTAAAATTTACAACATCATCTTTATGCCATGCATTTGACACTGTTTTATATTGGTCGAAAACCTGACTAGAATCGCAAGACACTATAGCTAGTGCTAATAAAAAAAACAATATACTATTCTTCTTTAGAGGCATTTTTATTGGCTTGAGGTTTGCGTCTATTATTTGGTTTCTTTTTTCTTGGGGCTGTATTTGTATTTGCTGGTTTTGTATTTTTTTGGTTTGGATTGCTTTTAGCTTCGGGAGCTTTACCTGTTGTTGGCTTCCCTTTTTTATTTGCAGGTCTGTTATTTGGCCTTGCGGATTTTTTATTAGAGTTTGCGGGTCTATTATTACGCTTTGCCCCTTGCTCTTGTTTTTGTTTAGGGTTGGGGGTTTTAGGGTTAGGCTTATTACCCTTTGCTTGCGCAGGTTTATTAGACTTACGTCTTCTATTATTTTTACGTTTATTATTAGATTTCGGATTGTCGAAACGTGTTAAACTATCCTGACCAACAACATTTTCGAACTCTACAGCAACCTCTTGTTCTACATCTAAAGCATATTCTTCCAGGCTTGCTACTTTTTCGTTTTTCTTGTTTATGCTAATAATTTCGTTGGCTTGTTTTGTTGTTATTTTATGCCAATTCATCCACTCGCCTTCGTAGGCATACCACATATGGCCTTTAAAAATATCGGTTTTCTGGCAAACGGCAGTTCCTTTTTCTGTACGAAGTTTAATTTCGGTTTTAGGGAAACTTTTTAAAGCGTCTAAATAAGTGTCTAACTCGTAATTTAAACAGCATTTTAATTTACCACACTGTCCTGCTAATTTTTGCGGATTTAACGATAATTGCTGGTAACGTGCTGCAGATGTGCTTACCGATCTAAAATCGGTTAACCAAGTGGAACAGCATAGCTCGCGACCACAGGATCCTATACCTCCTAATCTAGAAGCTTCTTGACGAAACCCTACTTGTTTCATTTCTATTCGCGTTCTAAATTCGCGCGCAAAAACTTTAATAAGCTCTCTAAAATCTACGCGTTCTTCTGCGGTGTAATAGAATGTTGCTTTACTGGCATCACCTTGAAATTCGATATCAGATATTTTCATTTGCAATTTTAAATCTATTGCAAATTGACGTGCACGCACCTTCATGGCTTCTTCTTTATCGCGTGCTACTTGCCAAATATCGATATCTTTTTGACTTGCTTTTCTGTATATTTTTAAAACATCTTCTGGTTTTTGAGAAATGTTTTTACGTTTCATTTGTACGCGCACTAACTCTCCGGTAAGGGTTACCATACCTATATCGTGCCCTGCTTTTGCCTGTGTTGCTACAATATCGCCAATGCTTAGTGTTAAAGCTTCTGCGTTGTGGTAGTATAATTTTCTTCCGTTTTTATAGCGTACCTCAACCCAATCGAAAGGTTTTTCGCCATTGGGTAACGACATGTTAGACAACCAATCGAATACCGTTAGCTTATTACAACTATCTGTACCACAGGTACCATTATTTTTACAGCCGCCCGGCGACCCGTCTTTAGTTGAACAACTTTGGCAAGACATATGTTTTATATATTGATTCCAATTAAACTATGTGTATAATGGAAGGAGGTTTATAATTAATTTTTTAATTTTTGTTAAGCAAAAATTAAACTTAGTGCTCTAAAATAGTATTTTAAATACTTTTATGGACGTAAAGATAAGATTATTATAAATATTAAAAAACTAAGCTTTTTACTATGGTCTTATTTTTTACTGAGAATCTTTAGGCTTTAAAACCTTAAAAATATTTCTTAAATCTTTTTTATATGGCAAATGGTCTGCGCGCCCTTTTTTAAATATATCGTTACTATTGGCTTGCCCTTTTCGAAGCGCTTTTTGCGCTTCGTATGGTAAATGGTGAATGTCTTGGCAATTTTTTGAACAACAATTATCCATGTCTTCTTTACAACTGTCACATTGTATAAATAGTAAATGACAAGCATCGTTAGCGCAATTGGTATGTATATCGGCTGGGGCACCACATTGGTGACAAGATGCTATAACGTGGTCGCTAATTTTTTCGGCCCTACGCTCATCAAAAACAAAATTTTTACCTATAAATTTATTCTCTAGGTTCTTTTCGTTTATTTGCCTTGTATATTCTATAATACCACCTTCTAATTGGTACACGTTTTTAAAACCTTTGTGTTTAAAATAAGCACTTGCTTTTTCGCAACGTATGCCGCCTGTGCAATACATAACCAAATTTTTATCTTCTTTATGTGCTTTTAAATCGTCTTCTATAATATCTAAAGACTCTCTAAAGGTGTCGACATCTGGTGTTATGGCGTTTTTAAAATGACCTATTTCGCTTTCGTAATGATTTCTCATATCGACTAAAACCGTTTTTTCGTCTTCTATAAGTGCATTAAAAGCATCGGCATTTACGTGTTCGCCAATATTGGTAACATCGAAACTTTGATCTTCTAATCCGTCGGCTACTATTTTATTTCGCACTTTTACTTTTAATTTTAAAAAAGACATATTATCCTGCTCTACAGCAATATTTAAACGAATATCTTTTAAAAAATTTATGGTATCTAAGTGTGTTTTAAATGCTTCAAAACGATCTGCGGGTAAAGATAATTGACCGTTTATACCCTCGGTAGCGACATAAATACGTCCTAAAACGTCTAAGTTATCCCAGGTTAAAAACAAATGATCTCTAAATGCTTTAGGGTTTTCTATGTTGGCATATTTGTAAAAAGAAAGTGTTAAGCGGTCTTTTCCTGCTTTTTCGATTAACTCGGCTCTTTCTTTAGCGCTTAATTTATTGTACAGTTGCATGCTATACTACGTTTTTAAGATTAAAAAGATTATTTTTATAAAATGCAAAGGTACCGTTTTTTTAAATAATTTTTAGAGTCACAAAATATCCTAAATTACAGCATTAAAAACCTATTTATAATTAAGCGCTAATTTATATTGAAAACTATTATTGTATCCTGACAAAAGATATAGTAATTTAGCAAGCAAAACTATTTACAAACAATTTATAGACATCTATGAGCAACGAAAAAGAAGCTAAATTAAAAGCGTTAAAGCTTACATTAGACAAACTAGATAAAGCTTACGGTAAGGGTACTGTAATGAAAATGAGTGATGCCGCAATACAAGATGTAGAGGCTATCTCTTCGGGATCGTTAGGTTTAGACATCGCTTTAGGCGTTGGTGGTTATCCTCGTGGTCGTGTTATAGAAATATATGGGCCAGAGTCTTCTGGTAAAACAACCTTAACGCTTCATGCCATTGCAGAGGCTCAAAAAGCTGGAGGTATTGCTGCTTTTATTGATGCAGAGCATGCTTTTGATCGTTTTTATGCCGAAAAACTAGGTGTCGATATAGATAATTTAATTATTTCTCAACCAGACAACGGAGAGCAGGCTTTAGAAATTGCCGATAATTTAATTAGATCTGGTGCTATAGATATTGTTGTTGTAGACTCGGTTGCTGCATTAACACCTAAAAGTGAAATTGAAGGCGAAATGGGAGATTCTAAAATGGGACTTCATGCCCGTTTAATGTCTCAAGCATTAAGAAAGCTAACAGGATCTATTAGCAAAACAAATTGTACCGTAATATTTATTAACCAATTAAGAGAAAAAATTGGTGTTATGTTTGGTAACCCAGAAACAACTACGGGGGGTAATGCCTTAAAATTTTATGCTTCTGTACGTTTAGACATAAGACGTTCTACACAAATTAAAGACAGTAACGGTAATGTTTTGGGTAACAAAACCAGAGTTAAGGTTGTAAAAAACAAAGTAGCACCGCCTTTTAAAATGGCAGAGTTCGACATTATGTATGG
>CALHCQ010000078.1 GCA_937936645.1 uncultured Algibacter sp. | reverse complement strand
AATACATGGTATTCTGGCACAAGGCCATTACCAAAGGTTGCTTCCCAAAAATAGTCATCACTAAACTTGTAAGAGGTATTAAATCCAAAATTCTTGAATAAATTTGTATTTCCAAAAGACATTTTAAATTTATGTTCTGGAGTATTAAAGTTTGTCTGAAAATCTGGAAACCTACTTCTGTCGAAATCTAGTTTTGTATAGGTGTAACTGCCTTCTAAATCGAAATTCTTAAAAATTTTTGTTGATAAACCAACCGATGCCCCAAAGGAATTTATATCGGCTTCCGAATTTGTATAGGTGCTGTATGCTTGAAAATCATCATTAGCAATCGCAGCCACAGATAAACTGTTGTCTCCAACAGTACCATATAATGGTGCAACTACAACTTCCTGAGATATGAAGTCTTTATATTTATTAAAATAAGCACTAACATCTACTATTATTTTTTTTACTTTACCTCGATAACCTACTTCTGCAGATGAGACTTGTTCTGGTTTAATAATACTTGGGTTTGCTATGTTTAAAACACTTGGGTCTCCTGTTTCAGCTAGTGCCTGTACAGAACTAGCTGTATATGAGTTTTCGTAAGCAGCTCTTCCGGTTTGTGTTATAACATTACCTTGGCCTAAAGCTTGCCCTGATTGACTCACTTCAAAATCTCTAACAAAGCGATCTAAATTATCTGGAGCAGATCCTACTAGTATGGCACGACCTGCGTTTAAGCCAATAAATAAATCTTGTGTTGTTGGGTTTCTAAATCCTGTTTGAACAGATGCTCTAAAATTATGATTTTTATTAACGGTTAATCCTGCTGAAACTCTTGGTGATAAGAAGCCTTTAAAAAACTCAGATTTATCATAACGCATTGAGCCGGTTAGCTTTAATTTTAAGTCTTCATTTAACTCAAGATCTTTTTGAATTTGGGAGTAAACTCCAAATTCAGAATAATTAATTGGTCCGTCTATATCTGTGTAAATTGTTCCAGAGGAATTTAAGTTGTAACTTCTATAAGAGCCTCCTACCTGTATTTCTGCAAAACCTATTAAATGACTTAAATTGTAGTTGGCATCTGAATGATAATACTTTGAGGCATCTTGAAATTTAGATCCTGTACTTAAATCTGGATCGTTTATACTTCTATTAAATGCTTCTTCATATTCTGGTGTGCCTGGTAAGAAACGACCTGTTTCTGCTTGTGCTCTTGCTGCTATATGTGCATCTGCTTCTGTTGCACCAGATAGCGTTGCTCCTGCAAAGGTTTGAATATATTCTCTAAACCAGTCTTGGTCGCTTTTCCAAGCTCTATTAATATTTATACCTGTAAAAACTAAATCGTAAGAGTTTCCTGCTTTATCACCAACAACATATGTTCTTGCATAAAAGTTATCGTTTTTAACTTCTATTTTGTGTTGTTGCTGAAAAAAGTTAGCAATATTATATCTATTGGTGCCTTGATATAATGTAGACCCACTACCTATTTTACCAACATAAGATATTTCGAAATCATTTTCCCATGGTCTATAGTATAATCCCCAGTCTGATTTTATGCTTTCGGCATTATAATTTGTTAAATCTTCTTCGTTATATCCTGTTCGACTTACGTTTACATCTGGTATTATTCCTTTTACACTTTCTGGCGCTTCGGCTCTAATATTTGCAAAAACTTCATCTCCGTAAACATTTATACCATCGTAATCGGTATTGCTTCTTGTTCTATTTGGGTTAATCTTATCGACCTCGCTAGTAGCTGCCCAATCGGTTCCTTTTAAATAGCCAAAGTTAATTTTAGCGGCAAATTTTTTGCTAAATTTATGAGCTGCTCTAATACTAAAATCAGTATATGGGTTGGTTCCTGCAGCTTCTTGAGATGTGTATCCTCTTTTTAAAGATGCGCTTATTCCTTCGTATTTAAAGGGGTTTTTACTTCTCATAAATAAAACACCATTAAACGCATTTGCACCATATAGTGCAGAAGATGCACCAGGTAGTAATTCAATACTTAAAACATCGGTTTCTGTTAAACCAACAAGGTTTCCTATAGGGAAATTTAATGCTGGTGTAGAATTGTCCATGCCATCTATTAATTGCATGAATCTAGTATTTGCAAATGTAGCAAAGCCTCTTGTGTTTACCGATTTAAAGGTTAAACTATTGGTGTTTACATCTACACCTTTAAGGTTTTCTAAACCACCATAAAAATCGGCTGCTGTTGTATTTTTTATTTCTTTTAAGCCAAAACGTTCAATAGTTACTGGAGATTCAAAAATTCGCTCTGGTGTTCTTGAAGCAGAGATTACAATCTCGTCTAAAGTGCTACCTTCTTCTAAAATAATATTTACTTTCTGAGATATATTTGTTACCAATAGTGTGTTTGGTTCGAAACCAATACTACTTGTTTTAATTGTAAATGGAGTTACAACACTATTACTTGTTATTGTAAAGGCCCCATCAAAATCTGTTACAGCTCCTGTTTTTGTTCCTAAAATAATAACATTAGCTCCTGGTATTGGTATATTATTATTGTCTAATACTATACCACTTACTGTAGATTGGGCGTAAGAAAAACTCAGGCACAAAAACAGTAAAAAATTTAATATTGTCTTCATTGTTTTGTTTTTAGTTAGTTTGTGTAGTATTACTAATATATAAATTTAAAGGTTAAATTTGGTTTTTTGTTAAAATAATCGATAAAAAAATGATTATTTTTTATTTACCTACGATATAAAACACAACAAACCATACATTTAATTAAATGTATGGTTTGTTGTGTTTTATACGTTTTTTATATCTATTCTACTGTAACAGACTTTGCTAAATTTCTAGGCTGATCTACATTTTTATTAAGCATAACAGCAATATGATAAGATAATAGTTGTAACGGTATTGTAGTTAATAACGGGGATAAAGAATCTAAAGTATCAGGTATTTCTATAACATGATCTGCTAGGTTTAATACGGTAGTATCTCCTTCTGTTACTATAGCAATTATTTTTCCTTTACGCGATTTTATTTCTTGTATGTTACTTACAACTTTATCGTAATGGCCTTTGCGTGTTGCAATAACCACTATAGGCATGTTTTCGTCGATTAATGCTATAGGGCCATGTTTCATTTCTGCAGCGGGATAACCTTCGGCATGTATATAAGAAATCTCTTTTAACTTTAACGCACCTTCTAATGCAACCGGGAAATTATAGCCCCTACCTAAGTATAAAAAATTAGACACATCTTTGTAGACGCTTGCTATTGTTTTTATTTTGTCATCATATTTTAGAGCTTCATCTACCTTATTAGGAATCATTTCTAATTCTAGTAAATGGTGTCTAAAATCGCTACTAGAAATTGTTCCTTTAGCTCTTGCCAAGCGTAAAGCTATTAGTGTTAAAACAGTAATTTGCGTTGTAAATGCTTTTGTTGATGCTACTCCAATTTCTGGTCCAGCATGTGTATAAGCTCCTGCATGAGATTCTCTTGCTATAGAAGAGCCTACAACATTACAGACACCAAAAACAAAGGCACCTTTAGATTTTGCTAGTTTAATGGCAGCTAAAGTGTCTGCTGTTTCACCAGATTGCGATATGGCTATTACTATATCATTTTCTGTAATAACAGGATTTCGATACCTAAATTCTGATGCATATTCTACCTCTACAGGTATTCTAGCTAAGTCTTCAAAAATGTATTCTGCAACTAGTCCAGCGTGCCAAGATGTACCACAGGCTACAATTATAATTCTATTAGCATTAAGAAACTTTTTCATGTTGTCTTCCACGCCAGCCATTTTTATAATAGCTTCGTTTCTTAATAATCGTCCTCTATAAGTATCATTTATAGCCTTTGGTTGCTCGTATATCTCTTTAAGCATGAAGTGGTCGTAACCGCCTTTTTCTATTTGCTCAAGATTGATTTGTAACTCCTGTATATATGGATCTACTAACGAATCGTCTTTTATTTTACGTATTTTTATTTTTTTGTTCTTACGTACAATTGCCATTTCTTCATCTTCAAGATATATGGCATTTTTTGTGTATTCTATAAATGGAGACGCATCACTAGCTATAAAATACTCATTATCACCAACTCCTATTGCTAATGGACTACCTAAGCGCGCAATGACAATTTCTTCTGGTCTTTTTTTATCGAATACAGCAATTGCATATGCCCCTATAACTTGATTAAGTGCTATTTGTACGGCTTTACCAAGTTTTAAACCTTGTTGTTTTTGTACGTCTTCTATTAAGTTTACAAGTACTTCTGTATCTGTATCAGATTTAAAAGTATAATCTCTAGATTTTAGTTCTTGACGAAGTGATTCGTAATTCTCTATAATTCCATTATGTATAATAACTAAGTCACCAGAATTTGAAGCGTGAGGGTGAGAATTAACATCATTTGGAATACCGTGCGTTGCCCAACGTGTGTGACCAATACCAATATTTCCATGTTTTGTTATTTCTTTATTAGCTTTAGACTCTAAGTCTGCAACTTTTCCTTTTGTTTTTGATATTTTTAAATCTTTACCGTCAAATAATGCTATTCCTGCACTATCATAACCACGGTATTCCAGGCGTTTTAAGCCTTCTATTACTATAGGATAAGCTTCTCTTTGTCCTATATATCCAACTATTCCACACATATTGGGGCGCTTTAATTTTATTTAATTTGGTTCTGTAGAGAAGATTTCTAACGTTATTCTTCTGTTGTCTTCGCTAGTATTACTACCGTGTAAAACTGTACCTCTTGTTGTTAGTAAAGTAGATGTTGGAACACCTGTTACAACGTCTGTACTATTTAAAATTTCAGAACTGTTTGCTATATCGGCAGTGTTGGAAATAATCAAGCCTAATTTTGTACTTGAAGAATCTCTTAGTATAATTCTATTTAAATGCTCTGTAACTCTAATTCTGTAACTAGAAACGCCATTTTCATCAGTTAACCTCAATCCTAATGTAGGATCTGTTCCATCTATATTATGATCTAATATAGGTGCATTATTAGCTATATCGTATGCATATACTTTATCATTTTGATGTGCTTCATTATCCAAAACCGTGTTTTCATCTTCGTAAACAAGTAAAATTGCCTCATTTATAATACGTCTTAATATAAAGTTTCCATTCCGTATCGCATAGCCATTTTCATCTTCGGTTTCTCCTGGCTGTAAAATATAGCCTGTGTCTACACGTTGCCTGTAGGTTTTTTTAAAACAATCTAAAGCGGTCTCTTCTGTATTGGTTTCTTCACAGTTTACTAGTCCGTCAAAAAGATCAACTATAGCCATAGATCCTGTGCCTTTCAAGTATAATTGAGAGTCTCCAAGTTCGCGATCTCCATTTTGTAATGGAGTAGTAAATTCATTTCTAAATGTATTTAGTATATTTTGTCCAAAGTTTAAGGTGTATGGGTTTTGTGTCAAATCATTTTGATCTGTGTTTTCATTTTTAAAGTAAATCCTGATATTAGCATTAGTGTCACCTGTGTCAAGTAGAATTATTTGCCCATCGCTATTAATTGTTTCCACTTTAAAATAAATACCTCTAAAATAATCGTTAAAATTGTCTGGGTTACTTAAAGTAGATAAGCCGCTTTGCGAAAGTATAATATTGGTCCATAAATTTATGTTATCACTATTAACTGTTCCATCTAAATTTTG
>CALHCQ010000077.1 GCA_937936645.1 uncultured Algibacter sp. | reverse complement strand
TCTGTTAACACCCATACACCCTTAGCTATAAGAGGCTCTGCTTGTTTAAATTTTACATTTTTAGTTTCTCCTGTCATCACATTTTTTATGGTAACATTGTCGTTTCTTCCAATTTTAGGTTGATCTCTAACAATAGTTTCTACCACTTGCTGTTGCTGTGTATTATTTATAGCTTGATTTTGAGCAGAGCGTTCGTCTAGATTTGGAATTTCTTCTTTTTCTATTTGCAGGTTCTCTGCTACAGGCATTTCTTGAGCTTCTTGTATAGTATTTTGCGTTTCTTGAGGAATTTCGCCTTTAAATAAGAATGAAATAACATCTTTATTAACTTGATCTATAGTGCTTTTAAATAATTCGAAAGCTTCAAATTTGTAAATTAGTAAAGGATCTTTTTGTTCGTGAACAGCAAGTTGTACCGATTGCTTTAACTCGTCCATTTTACGTAAATGCGTTTTCCATGCATCGTCTATAATGGCTAGTGCTATATTTTTTTCAAAATCGGTAATTAATTGCTTTCCTTCACTTTGGTAAGCCTTTTCTAAATCCGTAACAACATTTAAACTTTTAACGCCATCTGTAAAAGGAACAACGATACGCTTAAATTTATCACTTTGTGTTTCGTATACATCTTTAATAACAGGGAATGCCAGTTCTGCATTTTTGCCCATTTTTATTTTGTAATGTTCGAAGGCTTGTTTGTATACAATTCCAGCGATATCTAGAGCTGTTTTCTTGTCGAATTCGTTTTCTGTAATTGGCGAATCCATAGAGAAATATCGAATTAATTCGAACTCGAAATTTTTAAAGTCGTTAGCTGTTTTGTTAGCCTGTGTAATACTCTCTGATGTATCGTAAATCATATTGGCTAGGTCTACACTAAGGCGCTCACCAAATAGCGCGTTGTAACGACGTTTGTATACCACCTCACGTTGGGCGTTCATAACATCATCGTATTCTAATAAACGTTTACGTACACCAAAGTTATTTTCTTCTACTTTTTTCTGCGCACGTTCTATAGATTTCGATATCATAGAATGTTGGATGACTTCGCCTTCTTCTAGCCCCATTCTGTCCATCATTTTTGCAATACGTTCCGATCCAAATAGACGCATTAAATTATCTTCTAGAGATACATAAAATTGCGAGCTACCCACATCTCCTTGACGACCTGCACGACCACGTAATTGTCTATCTACACGTCTAGAATCGTGGCGTTCTGTACCAATTATGGCAAGACCACCTGCTTTTTTAACGGCATCGCTAAGTTTAATATCGGTACCACGACCTGCCATGTTAGTTGCAATAGTAACTTGTCCTGGCTGTCCTGCTTGATCTACAATTTCGGCTTCTTTTTTGTGTTGTTTAGCATTTAATACGTTATGTGGTATTTTACGTATGCTAAGCATTTTACCAAGTAATTCTGATATTTCTACCGATGTTGTACCAATAAGTACTGGGCGACCTGCCTGCGATAGTTTTGTAACATCTTCTATAACTGCGTTATATTTTTCGCGTTTTGTTTTATAAACTAAATCGTCTTTATCATCTCTAGCAATAGGTCTGTTGGTAGGAATTTCTACAACGTCTAATTTATATATTTCCCAAAACTCGCCAGCTTCTGTAACAGCCGTACCTGTCATACCTGACAGTTTGCGGTACATTCTAAAATAGTTTTGTAGTGTTACTGTTGCAAAGGTTTGTGTGGCATCTTCAATTTTTACATTTTCTTTTGCTTCTATGGCTTGGTGTAACCCGTCGGAGTAACGACGCCCATCCATAATACGTCCTGTTTGCTCATCAACAATCATTACCTTGTTTTCCATCACGACATATTGCGTGTCTTTTTCGAAAAGAGCGTAGGCTTTTAAAAGTTGATTTAATGTGTGTATACGTTCTGATTTTACACTAAAATCTTTGTATAATTCTTCTTTTAATTCGACTTCTTCCTCTTTTGGTAAATTTTGCTTTTCTATGTTGGCAATTTCTATACCTATTTCTGGAAGTATAAAGAAATCTGGATTGTCTTTTCCAGAAATATAATCGACCCCTTTATCTGTAAGTTCTATTTGGTTGTTCTTCTCTTCTATAACATAATAAAGTTCCGCGTCGATTTTTGGCATCTCACGGTTATTATCTTGCATGTAATAGTTTTCAGTTTTTTGAAGTAGCATTTTAATACCATCTTCACTTAAAAACTTAATAAGTGCTTTGTTTTTTGGAATACCTCTATAAACACGTAATAGTTTAATAGCGCCCTCTTTTGTGTCTCCTGCTTTTATTAATTTTTTAGCTTCGGCAAGTACCCCTGTTAAATATTTACGTTGTACAGATACAATATTCTCTACTTTAGGTTTTAATTCTGTAAATTCATGGCGGTCTCCTTGTGGTATAGGACCAGATATAATTAATGGTGTACGAGCGTCATCTACTAAAACAGAATCGACCTCATCTACAATAGCATAATGGTGTGGGCGCTGTACTAAATCGTCTGGCGAATGCGCCATGTTATCTCTTAAGTAATCGAAACCAAATTCATTATTTGTACCATAAGTAATGTCTGCGTTGTAGGCTTCTCTTCTGGCATCAGAGTTTGGTTGGTGGTAATCCACACAGTCTACACTCATGCCATGAAATTGGAAAATTGGAGCCATCCATGCGCTATCTCGTTTTGCAAGGTAGTCGTTAACGGTTACTAAGTGTACGCCACGACCAGAAAGGGCATTTAAATAAACAGGTAAAGTGGCAACCAAAGTTTTTCCTTCACCAGTTTGCATTTCAGATATTTTACCTTGGTGCATGGTAATACCACCAATA
>CALHCQ010000076.1 GCA_937936645.1 uncultured Algibacter sp. | reverse complement strand
TTTTTTATTATTATTTTTTAATCTACCTAGAATAGTTTGGAGATTCTTTTGTTATGGTAACATCGTGTGGGTGACTTTCGTTTATACCACTAGATGTTATTTTTACAAACTGCCCTGTTTCTTTAAGAGTTTCTATGTTTTTTGCACCACAATATCCCATTCCTGCACGTAAACCTCCAACAAATTGATGAATACTTTCGTTTAATTCTCCTTTGTATGGTACACGTCCAACGATACCTTCTGGCACTAATTTTTTAATATCATCTTCTACATCTTGAAAATAGCGATCTTTACTACCTTTTTTCATGGCCTCTACAGAGCCCATACCTCGGTAAGACTTAAACTTTCTACCTTCGTATATAATGGTTTCTCCTGGCGATTCTTTTGTTCCTGCTAAAAGAGAACCTAGCATGACAGTATCTGCACCTGCTGCTATAGCTTTAGGGATATCGCCTGTATAACGAATACCACCATCTGCAATTACAGGAACCCCTGTTCCTTTTATTGCTGCTGCAACTTCTAACACTGCAGAAAACTGAGGAAACCCTACACCTGCTACAACTCGTGTTGTACAAATAGAACCTGGACCTATACCTACCTTAACAGCATCGGCACCGGCAGCTACTAAATATTTAGCGGCAGCGGCTGTTGCAATGTTACCAACTATAACGTCTAATTGTGGAAATTTAGATTTTACATCTTTTAATACATTTACCACACCTTTAGTGTGCCCATGTGCTGTGTCTATTACTACAGCGTCTACACCTGCTGCTACTAAAGCTTCTGCTCGCTCTACGGCGTCTCCAGTTACACCTATGGCTGCAGCGACTCTTAAGCGTCCAAATTGATCTTTATTAGCATTTGGCTTTTGTGTTAACTTTGTAATATCTCTAAAGGTTATTAAGCCAGATAATTTATAATTATCATCTACAATTAATAACTTTTCTATTTTATGATTTTGTAATATTAATTCGGCATCGTTAAGCGAAGTACCTACTGCTGCAGTTACTAAATCTTTAGATGTCATTACTTCTGTAATAGCGCGTGTATTATCGTGCTCGAAACGTAAATCTCTATTGGTAACAATACCTTTTAATGTACCGTCTTGATCTACAATAGGAATACCACCAATACTATGTTCTGCCATAGATTGTTTAGCATCTAAAACGGTAGCTGTTAGCGGTAAAGTAACAGGATCGATAATCATACCACTTTCTGCTCTTTTTACTTTTCTAACTTTAAGAGCCTGAGCTTCTATAGACATATTTTTGTGTAATACACCAATACCGCCCTCTTGAGCCATAGCTATAGCCATTTGGCTTTCTGTAACCGTATCCATTGCTGCAGATACTATAGGAACGTTAATTGTAATGTTACGTGTAAATTTTGTCTTGGTACTTACTTCTCTAGGAAGTACTTCAGAAAAAGCTGGGACTAAAAGAACGTCGTCGTATGTTAAGCCTTCTCCTACTATTTTGTTTTGGTGTGCGGTCATGATGCAATTACGTTATAATTGCATGCAAATATACAATTATTATATTAAAGTTATACTATTTCGTATTTGATAAAAATTCAAATTAAACAAAACATAATATTAGGCTACTAATACCCTTTTATTTTTTTACTAAATCATAATTTTTTCGTGCTTGCTTAGCCCAATGTATTAAAGCTTCTTTATCGTTGTCATTTAAAGCACCATGCAGTATTGTATAAGATTGTAAAGGCATTTCTCCTTCTTCGACCTCTTCTATAAGCTCGTCTAGTTTATGATCGCGTTTTTTTACATTGTAGTTTGCCCAGTTCGATAAATTAAAGTGCTCGTTACCTTCTTCTACATGATGGTCTAACCAAAAAGAAACGGGAGCAATATTAGAGTACCAAGGGTAATTTGTTTTATTGCTATGGCAATCGTAACAGTTTTTGCTTAAAATGGCTTGAACATTTTTATTAGGTTTAGTATCTTCTAGAAAAGCGGTAACATCTCTGTATTCGGCATTATTTTTTTCTGGTCGGTAAAACTGTATTAATACCAAAACAATTAAAAGTGCGACTGCTATTTTTTTTATAATATTCATTGACTTATAATTTTAAAATTTAACTTGTAATGTTGTGTAAACATTTCTTGGTGCCGATGGTATAATACCTGGCCCTGGATACCCTGTCGCACGTCGTGTAAAATAACTTTTATCTAGTATATTATTAACACCTGCTTCAAGTTTAAAATTCTTATATTCATAGGACACAGAAGCATCTAAAATATCATATTGAGGTATTTCTCCAACCACACCACTTAGGCCTCCAGATATAGAATTTGTTGCATCGGTAAATTGTTTACCCAAATACGAGTATTGTATACTACCTAATAGGTTTTTATAGCCCCCGCTAATTCCTGTTTTTAAGTTAAGATCAGGTATAAATTCTACCCTATTACCTTCAACACCTGGTCGTGAAGAACTTGTATACCTAGAACTTATAATAGAGGTGTTTATAAAGTAGTTGAATTGAAAATTATTATCCAATTTTAATATTTTTTTTAGGTTAAAATCAAGTAAAGATTCTAGACCATAAATTATCGCATCGCCTACATTACCTCTTTGACTTATAACCCTACCGTCATTTAAACCTAATTGAGAGAAGCCTATTCTACCATTATAAAACAAACTAAATGCCCCAACATCGTAAGATACAAGACGTTTATAATTACCTCGTAAACCTAAATCGGCTGTAAAACCTTCTTCATCTGTAATATTTGGATCGACCTCGAAAGCTGGATTAACGATGTTAATATCTGAAAAAGTAACCGATCTATAATTTTGAGACACATTACCATACAGCTCTACATTTGCATTAGGCTTGTAACTTAGCCCCAAACCAAACAAAAAGAAATTACGTTCGAACTTTAAATCTGTCGCAACGTCTTCTTCAAAAATAACATTACCAGCGGCATCGGTATTTATATTTTTAAAGAAACCTTCGCTTCCTGTATTTATATACTCAAATCTAAAACCAGGTGTTACAGATAGTTTATTATTTAAATAAAATATATTTTCACCAAACACAGCTACATTTTGATTTGGTAAAACAAATGATGATTGGTTTTGAGCTGTAGGAAACAAATCGGTTCTAAAACGAAAATCGGGATCGTTAGAAGCGCTACCAGGCCCTTGCGCCTCTTTATTGTTTGCATTATAATATTTACTACCAATTAAAAATGTGGCATTTTTATTTTTAATCTTATAGTTGCTTAGTAGCTTAACCTCTGCGCCAATATTATTAAAATCGCCTACAATTAAATCGCGTTCTTGGTTAGCATCTGCTTGACTTACACGATTTGTACGAAATCCAATGGCTTTTCTAGATGCATTTAAACCAAATACGCTAAACGAAAGTCTCGTGTCTTCTGTAAAATCGTGTTCTAATTTTAAATTATATAACAACCAATCTACTTCAAACCAGTTACGAGCTCTATTACTTTGTAAAGGGTCTTGCTCAAACAACAAATCGGTTAAACCACCGGCTTGTTGCGCTAAATAATGTAAGTAAGTCGTTTCTAAACTTAACTTTGTTTTTTTGTTAAACTGATAGCCAAGGTGTGTAAATGCATTCTCTGATTGAAAATTAGAGTTTGGTCTAAAACCATCACCTTTTTTAAAGTTAAAATACGTGTAGTAGCTAAACTTATCGTGTGTACCACTTAAACTTGTAAAATTGGTGTACAAACCAAAACTTCCTAAGGTATTTCTAGTTATAAGTTCTAGTGGCTTTTTAGCATTAGGCGCTTTAAATTTAAAGTTAATTAGTCCACCAAATTGTGTTCCATACTGTAATGAAGCGGCACCACGAATTACTTGTATTTCAGACAAACCCTCGGCTGGAGGCGCGTAATAACTTTCTGGATAACCAAGTACATCGGCACTAATGTCGTAACCATTTTGTCTTGTATTAAAATTTGAAGTTCTGTTAGGATCTAAACCTCGTCCACCTATATTTAATTGCAAACCAGCATCGTCGTTTTGATAAATATTAAGGCCTGCAACTTGACTAAAAATTTGCCTAGCATTGTTGGATGCTAAATTTGCTAAAGATTGATCTACTAAAACAACCTCGGTCTTTTTTCCTGCGTATATAGATGTTCCTTCGACATCTTTTAACCGTTTTAATTCGAAAGCTTTTCTTTTTCTAGCCTTAACCTCTACAGCTGTTAGTGTTTCGGTTAAATCTAATAATTCTATTTTTAATTTTTTTGATGTACTCGTATTAATCTGTAATTCTAGAACTTCATATTCATAAGAAAAAAAGACTAAAGTTAATAACGGTTTAGACGTCGAGAACTCGAATACCCCATTCCCATTTGTTACTGCTAAAAGCCCTGCAGATTTATCGTAAACACTTACATTTTTTAATGGCTTCTTGTTTTTAAAAAACACAACAGTTCCACCTACTTTGTTTTGAGCAAATAGTGAAATACTACATATAAATAATACTAAACTAATTTTAAAATCCTTTAATTTCATCGGTAAATGGTAAAATCCAATTTTTAGGTTCAAATGATTCTTTTTCTGTGTACAAATTTACAGCTTTATCTATAAACGGCTTACTTAAACGGCCATTTAATGCCACATAACTATCTACAAAAACGCCTACGTTTTTATGGCCTTGTTTGCTAAAATGATCGCCTAAATAATGTGCATACTCTAATATAAAATCGGGTTGCGAACCCATTTGTTTTTCTTGAAATGGTGTTAAAAAATCTTTATTATCTATATAAAAAAACTGTCCTGTTTTTGTATCTACAATTTTAAAAGTTGCAATACCTAGTTTTTCCATTAACATAACACGCCAAGAAAACCGGTAGCCTTCTTCGGTCCAAAACAACTCTCCTGGATATAAAATAGACCTAAACGGTAAAAGTAATTGCATGGCCAAAAAAACAATCACTATTCCAACGTAGAAAGGGTTTTGTTTATTAGGATACGTTACTTGTTTTAACACTATTTTATTTTTGGGCAGGATACGCTTTAAAAATTTAATTATTTTTTTGTGTAACGCTGCATCAAAAAAGATTAAAGTAGACACAATCATGATGTAAGGAAACATACCTATGGGAAATAAAACCCGAGTAAAAACATGAAAAATAACGACCAGAACAAATGCCCAAACACGTGTTTTTTTATAAAGTAACAGAAAAGGAATACATAAATCGTAAAGCATACCACTCCAACTCATGGCATAATGAAACCAATTTTGATGCATTAACGAGCTTCCTATTACAGGCAAATCGTATTTAGAGGGTAACCAAATTTTTAAAGGCATGGCCTTAAACAACCAGTCGCTGTTTAATTTTGCTAAACCAGCATAAAAATAAACAATGGCTAGTAGTAGTTTTACACTGTCTAAAGTCCAACGAGGCACTTTGTTTACTGTTGTTTTTTTTAAAAGACTATCTAAAGAAAAATGAACGTTTGCGGGTAAAAACACAAGTAAAAAACTTAAAACACTTATAAAATAATAATGATTTAAGTAGGTGGTTTTATCCATTAATTCTATGTAAGTAAAACTTAAAAAAAATGTTATAATAGCTAACCTATATTTAAAACCCAGTGCTACAAATAACGCTGCTATAAAACAAAGTATAAATAGTAAGTAAGTATAAACTCCTAAAGGTTTAACCCAAGCAAAACCATAGTATGAAAAATGAAATTTGGGCTGAATGTAAAGGGTATTTATCCAACCATGATACCAAAAACGTAAAATACTTAAACACATCATAACACCAAAAGCAATTCTAAAAATTACCAAGGGCGCCACATGCGTTGTTTTATTTAAGTATGTTTTTAAATTCATTTTAAAAAAAAAGGTTGTCTATAATTTTAAGACAACCTTTATATATTTTTTTTATAATCTTAATCGCCATCGGCATCAACAAAATCTACAGCAATATTTAACACTTGTAACATGTCTACTTTAAGAGATACAACGGCGAGTTGTAAAGCGTCTTGAGTTTGTGTCATTAAAGTGTTATCTGTATTAATTTGAACACCAAAATCGGGGTTTAAATTATTAATAACAGCTTCGGCATTATCGTATCTGGCATTTATTACCGTTGCTAATTCGTTAGCTTCTAAAGCCTCTAAATACGTATTAAAACCTATCCCTGCAGTACCCGATTGGTATGCATTACCATTAAATACATTTTTAACAGCTTGTAAGCCTTCTAAAAGTAATGTTTTAGAATAAACTTTACTATATAAGCCTTCTACAGTTTCTGGTAAAGGATTTACAGAAAAAACACCCGCTGGAATCCCTATTTTATTGGCACGTAATCCTTTTTCGTAATAAAAAATATAGTCGTTAGTAAATTTATTTAATGCACTGGTAACCGTATTTCCTGATTGGCTAACAAAAGTATCTCTGTAAGAGGTTGTCCAATCGTTTAATATCATTTTAGTTAAGCTAACCATTTGGTCAACATTGTCTTTAAGGTAATTTTTATAATTATTGCTATTATACTTCTCTAAAATAGCAGCATTATTAGCTTCTATACCAAAAAGCATATAATCTAGAGCAGGAAAACCAACTGCATCATTATTATTAACATTAGATAGGTCGTAGGTTCCAGATGCAATATTAGCTTCAATATCTGCTACTGTAGTAGGATATACATTCATTTTAAAGCTGTATAAAGTTTCCTCTGCAAGACCAATATTAAACATCTCTACATGTTGCCAAACTTTATAGGCTTCTAACCAAGAGGCTCTAACAACATCTAAATTAGCTTGATTAACACTTAAAACAAAGGTATTTGTGTTGCTTTGAAGGTTTATAAGTTTAGCATCTAAATCGGTTAACGCTGGTATAGCTATACTATCTGCTATATTAGCAAGTAAGGTCGATCTATCAAAAGTGTCGTTAACACCCGCGTTTTCTTCATCGGATGACGTACTACATGCTAGAATAAAAACGGTAGCTACGGCAACTAAAAAAATATACTTTAATGGCTTCATAAACTAATATTTATTTATTTCACAAAAATACGAAAAGCAGCTGTTAAAATAAACTTATAAATAGCTGCTTTTTGTTAAAATTTTATTTAGTTAGTAGAGGCAGCTTCTGCTACTGTAAAATCGAATTTTGCTGCAATTTGGTTAGACATATCGTCTAACATTGCTGGTGTAAGATCCCAAAAACCGTTACCTGCTTCTAGTGTATTTATAAACGCTTCAACTTCAGATCTTGTAAAATATGGATCTATAGAATCGCCTGGCTGTCTTGTAAACTGTAAGCTATATATAAATCCAAATCCTTCAGATAAATCGTGAAAAGCAGATGCTTTATCGCCGTTTATATTAAGTTTAGCTTGTTGTAAATAATACACAGAACGAATACCAATAATAGATGCAATTTTCTCTTTTAAAATGTCGGCTTGTGCATCTCTAAAATCGTAATCTTTAGCTACAATAGCTGCTCTACCTGCTATATAAGCATCGTAAACATCGTCTGCAATTCCTGCAAAATCAGGATCGCCTTCTACTCTAGACAAGTATTTATTTAAAAATGAATCTCTGTCTAATTCTGGGGCAAGCGCGTTGTCTGTACCATATAGGTAACCAAAAGCTTCATCCCATTTATGCTCCATATCTGTATACGGTTTTCCATCCACCAAAATATCAGCATCGTTATCTGCTACATTATTATTAGCATCTAATACTGCAGGGCTTAAATAGTTGTTTACAATTTGGTCTACCATTAAGGCACCAATTAAACTTTTGTTTATCGCTTGGTTGTACTCTAAACCTTTAGCGTTAACGTAACGTAAAGCACCACCACCTGCTTCTTGTATTTTACCTGCTTTACCAGCTGCTGCATCGTCGTTCCAAGCAGGGAAAACCTCATCTACTTGTGCTTTTATCCAGGTATCAAAATCACCTTTTATTTCTGCTGAAGCTGTTGTGTTTGCTTTAAAAAA
>CALHCQ010000075.1 GCA_937936645.1 uncultured Algibacter sp. | reverse complement strand
TTTAAAACTACTCTTCTTCTGTTGTGTTATTAACAATAACTTTTGCAGGAATTACAGAGTTATCGTGTGCACTATGGTATTCTTTTAAAAGATTAACTGTAGCGGTTAACAAGTCTTTAGTTTCTAGAAGTAAACTAAAATATAAGGTTGTGTTTTTTGGACTAGATTCCTCGGTACGTGTACGTTCTACTTGCCTGTCTATTTTCTCTGTTACTAAATTAAATAGATTTTCTTTTTTAGTTAACAATCCTCCTATTTTATCGAAGGCATTCGTGTTAAAAGCATCTACTGTTTGACTATATAAAGATTCTAAAGCCGTTTCTAACTCTTTTAATTCTTTTATTTGACTAAATTTTAACTTCTTATGATTATTATTAACATGTTTAAAACTCACGTTAGACACGTAGGTTAAAGACTGCGCCATGTCTTGAAGGTATCCTAAAATATTTATATAAAAACTACTTGCAGACACACTTGGTTCTTCTAAGTTTTTTATAAAATAGAAAATATTATCCCTTAAATCATCTATCTCGTCAGAGAGCTTCTCGGTGTTCTTTTTATTCTTTTTAAGTACTTTTAAGTTGTGTGTAGCTAAACCGTTTACACCACAAGAATATATTTTGTTTCCTCGTTTTATAACACTTGCAATATTACCCGCACTTTCTATAATAACACCTTGTGTAGAACTACTTTCTGCTTTTTTAAGGGTGTCTTCTGCTTTTTGTACTTTGGCATTTTTTCTGTGAGAAATAAAGTTTTTAAACAGTAACAACACGGCTAATGTTAGCAATGCTGTTAAGGCATAACCTTTACCGTAGTAAAGAATAAAAGCCATAATAGCAGCTGCAACAAAAGCACTTAGGGCTGTAAAAAACCAACCGCCTATAACATTTAAAACACCGGCAACCCTGTAAACAGCACTTTCGCTCCCCCAAGCACGATCGGCTAGAGAGGTACCCATGGCAACCATAAAGGTTACATATGTGGTAGACAAAGGCAACTTCATAGATGTTGCTATAGATATTAGGACACTAGCTACCATTAAGTTTACTGCTGCACGAACCAAATCGAATGCAGGCATATCCTCTGGAGCTACTTCGGCTAAAACCTCTGGTTTAACAAACTGAGCATCGATGTATTTCTTTGTACTATCTGGAATTACTTTATTAAAACTATCGGATAAAGCAATGCTACCCCTTACAATAGATCGAGATAAGAAATTAGGTTCAAATCGTTCTTTAACATCATCTTGTCTAGATAAGTCTAACGATGTTTTTACAACCGCCTTAGCTTTACTAGAAAACCATAGTGTTAACACCATAACTAAACCTGCTAAAAGTAAAAGGTAAGGTTCTGTTGGTACTTTTTTAGACAAACTAACCATACTAAACTCGGTAGGTAATATTTGTGTTGCCTCGTAAGCCTGGCTCCAAACCTCGTGAGAGTTTAATGCGGCCATGGGCACACCTATAAAGTTAACTAAATCGTTACCAGCAAATGCCACCGCAAGAGCAAAAGTACCAACCACAATAATAATTTTATAGATATTTATTTTAAACTGTGCTATTAACACATAAGATATTGCTGTAAAAACCAAAAAACTAATAGCTATAATAGCTATAGGGCTAGACGATATAAAGCTTTTTATATCTGCATTCATAAACGATGCATTTTTAACCCCTTTAATAAGTATAAAATACATAATAGCTGCTACTGCAAAACCACTAAAAAGCGCCCCGTAATAGTTGGGTTTAGACTCGAATTTAAAAGACAACAATAGTCTTGACACAAACTGTATAACGGCACCAACGGTAAAAGCCACAAATACCGATAGCAAAATACCCAATATAATTTCTATGGCCTTGCCATTATTTATATAGTTTCCAAGGTCTAACAAGGTTTGTGTATCGTCTATAGATATTTTAATAATAGCTATACATACCGACGCACCAAGCAACTCGAAAACAATAGATACTGTTGTAGAGGTAGGCAAGCCCATGGTATTAAAAAAATCGAGCAAGAGAATATCGGTAATCATGACAGCCATAAAAATGACCATAATTTCGTCGAACATAAACTCTGCCGGATTAAAAATACCCTTTCTAGCAACCTCCATCATGCCACTAGAAGACATGGCACCTAAAGCAACCCCCAAACTAGCAACAATCATTATAGTTTTAAATGATACGGCTTTAGATCCGATTGCCGAATTAAGGAAGTTTACGGCATCGTTACTAACCCCAACAACCAAATCTGCTACTGCTAAAAAAGCAAGAGCCACTAACATGTATATATAAATGTTTTCCATTTAAATGATATTTATTTTGCAAACAAATGTGCATATTTTAAACGAGCCTAATGTTATCGAAATGTTATATTCTAGGCTTGTTTTCACTTAATTTAAAGCTTATTTTTTTGTAAATGTTTAAGCTATAAAAAAAGCCCTTTCTATTTAAAAGAAAGGGCTTTTACTTTTTCAAAAAAAGAAAATGAATCTTAAGCCTCAAAAGGCACTATAGAAACATACGATTTGTTATCTTTCTTTTTTGTAAATTTTACAACACCATCAACATAGGCGTGTAAAGTATGATCTTTAGAGCAGTATACATTTTCACCTGGGTGGTGTGTATTTCCTCTTTGTCTTACTATAATATTTCCTGCTAAGGCAGCTTGTCCACCAAAAATCTTAACACCTAAACGTTTCGATTCTGATTCTCTACCATTCTTAGAACTACCTACTCCTTTTTTGTGAGCCATTGTTTTAAGTTTTTATATTGTTAAACTTTAGTGGTTAAATTAAGCTTTACCACCATCTAATTCGTCTTGCCATTTTTTAAGCTCATCCCACTTACCATCGGCAGCAAGTTGTGCTTGTGCTGGCCATGTATCTGTTACATGGTTACCACGAACTCCAGAAATGATTTCTGCAATAGCTTCTGGTGTTGTTTTTGCTAATTGAGCAAATGTTACAATACCTGCTTCTGCTAAAGTTCCAGCAATTTTAGGCCCAATACCTTCAACTTTCTTTAAATCGTCAGCTTTAGCTGGTGCTGCTTTTGCTGCTGGTTTCGCTTCTACTTTTTTAGCTTTGGCTGGCGCTGCTTTTGCTGCTCCAGATGCTGCTATACTTTCTATTACAATTTCTGTTAAAGATTGACGGTGTCCGTTTTTAACACGGTAACCTTTACGTCTTTTCTTTTTGAAAACTATAACTTTATCACCTTTAAGGTGTTTTAAGACTTTTGCTCCTACTTGAGCTCCGTCTATAGCCGGGGCGCCTACAGTTACATTGTCACCATCTGCTAAAAGAAGTACATTATCGAAAGCTACTTGCCCTCCTTCTTCTGCTTGTAAACGGTTAACAAAAACTCTTTGGTCTTTAACAACTTTAAATTGTTGCCCTGCTATCTCTACAATTGCGTACATAGCGTAACGTTTTTATTAATTAAATTACTATTAATGTTTTCTTACTACTAGAAAACGGATGCAAATATAACTCTAATTAATTAAAATACAAACCTTTTAAGCCTAATTAGAGGTTATTTCACTACGATTACTTAAAATTGATACAAAAAAGACGAATTACACTGTTTTTTAACAACTTAGAAAGTATAATTTACACAAACAAATTTAAATATGATGTACAATATTTAGTAAATTTGTTATCACAAAAAATAGTGTAGAACACTTAAATTATAAATAGATGAAAATTTTTAAACTTTTTTTAAGTCTTATATTGTTAACATTCATAGCTGCATGTAAAAACAATACAACACCAGAAGTTAAAACGGTAAGCCACACTACAAACGTCGTGAACAAAAAAACATTAAATCCCGATGCTGAATATGTAAAAGCCGAATTTAATATTGAAGGTATGACCTGTGCCATGGGCTGTGCAGCAACCATACAAAAAAAGTTAGCAAAAATGGATGGCGTTAAACATGCCGTAGTAAATTTTGACAAACAATTAGCTATGGTAGAGTACGACAAAGCTATAGTTACTCCATCTACATTAAAAAATACGGTTACTGGAGTTGCTCCTGTTTACAAAGTAAAAGACATGAAAACGGTAAAAGTTTTTAGTAAAAATTAAAAAACACAACCAAACCTTTGTTTTGAGTTAGAAATAAAAAAAGAGATACGCCATAGCATATCTCTTTTTTATTTAACAATTAAACGCTATACTATTGCCAAACAATACTTTCCATTATTTTTCGCATATCTTTTTGCAAATAATGAGCCGCAGGTAATATAGAATCGTAATTAGGTTTAGCATAAAAATACAACGACCCTGTTAAAAAATGATTAACACTGTCGGTAACATGAAATTGCGATTGCGACGCCACATTCCCCTTAACAACATAATGCTTGCCATATACTTTACGCGCTTCATTCTCGTAAGGATAAACCGGAATCTCGTCGGCCTTTACCATATGTTTTTCGGTAAATTTCTCGGCATCTTTTAAAAAATACTTTAAATTTTCTTGATTACCATCAATAGCTTTATAGGTTAAAAATATGGTGCCTTTTAACTGCTTGTATTCTATATTTACACCATAGCTTTTAGTTGTACTAGCAATATTTTTTAAGTTTATACTACTAACTTGATCACTCACTTTAAAAACAAAAGGCAATGACTCCATTTTTGTTTCCTTGTATTTCGCTTCAGGATAATCTAAACGTAAATAAGCTTTAGGTTTAGGTACGGCATTGTCTTGGCATGACAAGAACACCAACAATAAAAGAAAAAGAATACTTTGTTTATACATTTTAATTAATAGTTAACTTTAATCGCTTAATACGTTTTTTATCGAGCGCCTCTATAGTAAAAACGTAATTTTCAAAATTTATTTTAGAATTTCGCTTAGGAAAACTTTTAGATATCTCTAACACAAAGCCTGCAATAGTTTCAGATTCTCCCTTATGGCTCTCAAATAAAGTCGTATCTTCTATTTTTAACACTCTGTAAAAATCTTTTAAAGCCGTTTTTCCTTCAAAAACATAATTTTTATCATCTAGCTTAGAGTAGTTTAAATCTTCATCATCAAACTCATCACTAATATCTCCTACAATCTCTTCTATAATGTCTTCTAAAGATATTAAACCCGATGTACCGCCATACTCGTCTACAACAACTGCAAGATGCACTTTCTTTTCTTGAAACTCATCCATTAAATCGTCTAACTTTTTGTTTTCTGGCACAAAAAAAGGCTCCCTTATTATAGAGGTCCAATTAAAATCTTTCTTATCGATATGTAGCAATAAATCTTTTACATATAACACACCTTTTATTTGGTCTATATTATCTGTAAAAACGGGTATTCTAGAATACCCATTAGCTATTATTTCTGGCATAATATCGGCATAACTTTGCTCCATGTTTAAAGCAAAAATATCCATTCGGGGTTGCATAACTTGCTTTGTATCGGTATTACCAAAAGACACAATGCCTTGCAGTATTTTTTGCTCTTCTTTTGTCGTGTCATCTTCGCTAGTAAGCTCTAAAGCTTGCGAGAGCTGGTCTACGCTTAAATGAGACTTTTGTTTGCCCAAACGCTTATGTATAGCCAAAGTAACTGCACGCATAGGCATACTAAATGGCGACAATGCAACATCTAAAAAGCGTAACGGATAAGCCATAAAAGATGCAAATTTTAACGCATTTCTACTTGCATAAACTTTGGGTAAAATTTCTCCAAAAAGTAAGATTAAAAAAGTAACAATTACAACTTCCAATATAAATTTAAATAATGGAGAAGAGATATTTTTAAAAGCATATTCTCCTATAAACGAGAATAAAATAACAATAGCAATATTTATAAAATTATTAGCTACTAGTATGGTGGCAAGCAACTTTTTTGGGCGCTCTAATAACTGAGATATAATTTGAATAGGTTTTAACTTTACTACTAAATCGTCTTCTATATCGGTGCGTTTTAAAGAAAAAAAAGCAACTTCGGCACCCGATATTAGTGCAGAGCATATTAATAAGATTATTAATAATAAAGAACCACACCATATAGAAAGATCTATTGTGCTTAATATGTTAGGTAAATTCTCGGGGGCAGGATCCAAGTTTAATTAATTTGGTTAAACAGTCTATTAAAATGGTAAATCTTCACTATCATCATCTGCATCAGCTTTTGCTTTAACAGCGTTACCTGCAGGTGCTGCATTTGGCATAACAGATGTATTATCCTTTTTTGTTGATAAAAACGTAAAATCGTTACACTGTATCTCGGTAGAATAACGCTCGTTACCTTTGTCGTCTTGCCATTTTCTAGTTTTTAAACGACCTTCAATATAAACCTTATCGCCTTTACTCAAATATTTTTCGCAAATTTCGGCACCTTTATTCCTTACTACAATATTATGCCATTCGGTATTAGTTACACGCTCGTTACTCTGTTTACTAACATAGGTTTCATTTGTTGCCAAAGGAAAACGACCAACGCAACCACCACCTTCAAAATAGTGCATTTTAACTTCATCTCCCAAATGCCCTATTAGCATAACTTTATTTAGAGTACCAGACATAATTAATTTATTTAAAAACAAAAGTAACCAATTGCTTTAGGTTTATTTAAAGTTAATAAAAAAAATGATTTAATTTCTAATTTAAATTAAAAATTAAACGCGTCTATAAAATTGCTTATTAAGACTGGTACTGCATAATTTTTTACATCATTAATTAAAACACCATGCTTTAAAGGCGCATTAACATTAATAATCCAAAAATGAGTATGCAAATGTTGGTGCGATAATTTATGCACAACGGCTTTTGTGCTATACAAACTTAAATCAAAAGGCATATTTTTTAAAACAGGAAGCTCTAACAAATGTGATTTTACAGCATCATGTTGCGCAGGCGAACTCGTTTCTAATAACGGAAATTGATACAAATTTTGCCAAATTCCTTTACCCTCGCGCTGCTCTAAAATTGTCTTTTCATTGTTAAACAAAAAGACCAAGAAGTTAAAATACTTTTTTTTCGCTTTCGCGGATTTTATTTTAACAGGTAGCACTTCTATAATTTTCTTTTGCAATGCGACACAGGTTGTATTAAAAGGACACGAATGGCAGCTAGGATTTTTAGGCGTGCATTGCGTAGCACCAAACTCCATAATAGCTTGATTAAACGTTGCTGGATCTTTTTTAGAAATAAGTTCCTGTGCAAGCAGCTTAAACTCCTTAATACCTTTAGTTGAATTTATAGGCGTGGAAATACCAAAACACCTAGACAAAACACGATAAACATTACCATCTACAACTGCAGTACAGGCATTAAAAGCAATAGAAGCAACGGCGCTAGCAGTGTAATCGCCAACTCCTTTAAGTTTTAATAAGTCTTTATAGGTGTTAGGGAACACACCGTTTAAATCATTAACAATATATTTGGCACTAGCGTGTAAATTACGTGCTCTAGAGTAATAACCAAGCCCTTGCCAGAGCTTTAAAACTTGATCTTCGCTTGCTTGGGCTAGATGAAAAACAGTAGGGAAGTTTTCTAAAAAAGCATGATAATATGGGGTGCCTTGCTTAACTTGTGTTTGCTGTAATATAATCTCGGACAACCAAATGTAGTAAGGATTTGTAGTGTGTCGCCAAGGCAAATCACGTTTGTTAACTGAATACCAGTTAGTTAAAATCTCGTTAAATTTCATTAAGTATATATATGCTAGCTACAAAAATAAACGTTTATAATCTTAAATTTTAATGAATTAGGTTTGAAATATTGAATATTAAATTCCTATATTTGCAACCCTTTTAAATTACATAGTAATAAAAAATAAAATATTAAAAATGACGAAGGCTGATTTGGTAGCAAAGATCTCTGAAAAACTAGGGATTGAAAAAGGAGATGTACAAGCAACTGTAGAAACTTTCATGGAAGAGGTTAAAACTTCTTTAGAAAGTGGAGACAATGTTTACTTAAGAGGTTTTGGAAGCTTTATCATAAAAACAAGAGCAGAAAAAACTGGAAGAAATATTTCTAAAAACACAACAATAAAAATACCCGCACACAACATCCCTGCATTTAAGCCTGCTAAAATTTTTGTAGAAGGCGTTAAAACAAATGTAGACGTTAAATAAAAACATTTAAAAAGAATTATTAATTTAAAGACACTATACTATGCCAAGTGGTAAAAAACGTAAGAGACATAAGGTAGCAACGCACAAACGTAAGAAACGTAGACGCGCTAACCGTCACAAGAAGAAAAAGTAATTGAAAAAAAAGTAGTTAGATTAACTACTTTTTTTGCTTTAAAAGCAACAAAGTTCTTTGAAATGAGTTCGTTCAAACTAAAAAATGAACTCCACGGATTTTTTAAATCCTGTGAGTAATACTATAAATAAAACAAACGACAAGGTTAAGTTAATCGGTTTGTTTTATTTACAGTGTTATAAAACAATGTATAATCCATCTGTACCATACCATTATTAGACACGTTTTAGTAACTTAAAACATCTAAAAATTTAAAGTATAGATAAAAATTAACAAAATGGATAAAGAATTGATTATTCGATCTAGTTCCGATCATGTTGATTTTGCCTTATTAAAAGATGGAAAACTTATAGAATTACAGAAAGACGAAGGGAAAAACAATTTTTCTGTTGGCGACGTGTTTATCGCCAAAATAAGAAAAGCTGTTCCTGGTTTAAATGCCGCATTTGTAAATGTAGGCTACGAGAAAGATGCTTTTTTGCACTATCACGATTTAGGCCCAAAAGTTTCTTCTCTTTTTAAATTCTCAAAAAGTGTAAGCGCAGGTAAACTAAAAGATTTTTCATTAAAAAATTTCCAATTTGAAAAAGATATTGATAAAGGCGGTAAAATTACCGATGTCCTAAAATCAAATCAATCGCTATTAGTACAAATAGTTAAAGAACCAATATCTACAAAAGGCCCAAGAATAAGCTCCGAGCTATCTATAGCCGGTAGATATATTGTTTTAGTTCCTTTTTCTAATCGTATTTCTATTTCTCAAAAAATAGATGATAAAGACGAAAAAGATCGCTTAAAACGATTAGTTAAAAGTATCACACCGCAAGGTTTTGGTATTATAGTTCGTACTGTAGCACAAGGCAAAAAAGTAGCAGAACTGGATAAAGATTTACAAAATTTGCTTAGTCGCTGGACGGCAATGTGTAAAAAACTTCACAAAGCACACCACCCAAGTAAAGTATTAGGAGAGATGAACAAAGCGTCATCTATTTTACGAGACATATTTAACGACTCCTTTACTAGTATTCATGTAGACAATGAAGAGCTTTACTTTCAAATTAAAGAGTATGTGCAAGAAATTGCACCTAAAAAAGAATCTATCGTAAAACACTATCAAGCCAAAGTTCCAATTTTCGAAAAATTTGGAATAGAAAGACAAATAAAAACATCTTTTGGCAAAACAGTATCTATGGCTAAAGGTGCCTATTTAATTATAGAACACACCGAAGCACTACATGTTATTGATGTTAACAGTGGTAATCGATCCAACAAAGCAAATAGCCAAGAAGACACGGCATTAGAGGTTAATTTAATTGCTGCAACAGAAATGGCCAGACAGTTACGCTTGCGTGACATGGGCGGTATTATTGTAGTCGATTTTATAGACATGACCAATGCCGAAAACAGGCAAAAGCTTTTTAATCACCTTCGTGATGAAATGAAGGACGATAGAGCAAAACACAAGATATTACCTCCAAGTAAATTTGGGTTAATACAAATAACAAGACAACGTGTTAGGCCAGAAATGAACATTAAAACGCGTGAAGAAAACCCAGACGTTATTGTTAACGGTAAAGAGGTTGAAGCGCCAATAGGTTTAGTGCCAAAAATAGAACACGATATTGACCAGCTATTAAAAAAAGACTATAAAAAGATAACTTTAAACACACATCCTTTTATAGCAGCCTATTTTACAAAAGGCTTTCCATCATTACGTTTAAAATGGTTTTTTAAACACAAAAAATGGATAAAAATATTACCAAGAGATGCTTACACATATCTAGAATATCATTTTTATGATGAAAATGGTAATCAAATTAAATAACTAAAAAAGCCCTTACTAACTTAGATTAGTAAGGGCTGTTTAGTTTTATAAAAACAACTTATTTTTCTTTTTGCATAAACGACTCGGCTTTTTCTACCATATTTTTACTTCCACAAATAAAAGGAATACGTTGGTGAAGCTCTGTAGGTACAACGTCTAATGTTCTTGTAAAGCCATCGCTAGATTTACCTTTAGCTTGCTCTGCTAAAAAAGCCATTGGGTTGCACTCGTACAATAAACGCAACTTACCCTCAGGGTTTTTTAAACTTTGCGGATACATATAAATACCTCCTTTAATCATGTTTCTATGAAAATCGGACACTAAAGAACCTATATATCTAGACGTATATGGTCTATTTTCACTTTCGTTCTCTTCTTGGCAAAATTTAATATAATTCTTTATGCCTTGCGGAAAATGAATATAATTCCCTTCGTTTACAGAGTAAATAGAGCCATCTTCAGGAAACTCCATAGCAGGATGCGATAAATAAAAAGAACCTATGGCTGGGTTTAATGTAAATCCGTTAACACCATCTCCAGTAGTATAAACTAGCATCGTAGATGTACCATAAACCACATAACCAGCAGCGACTTGTTCGCTACCTTTTTGTAAAAAATCTTCTAACTGTACCGGTGTCCCTACTGGAGTAACACGTCTGTATATAGAAAAAATTGTACCAACAGACACATTAACATCTATGTTAGAAGAACCATCTAAAGGATCTATTAATACTACGTATTTATTTTGATGGTTTTCATCTTGACTGTTTATGGTAATAAAATCATCCTCCTCTTCGCTGGCAATACCACAAACTATATTTCGTTTTGTTAAGGTTTGTATAAATTTATCGTTAGCATAAACATCTAGCTTTTGCTGGTCTTCACCTTGTATGTTAGTATCACCAGCAGCGCCAATAATATCTACTAAACCAGCTTTGTTAACCTCATGATTTACTACTTTTGCAGCCAATCTAATCGAGTTTAAAAGACTAGATAACTCTCCAGAAGAATATTTAAATGAAGACTGATTTTCAATAATAAATTCTCCTAAAGTTTGATTTTTGCGAGACATATATAATATGTATTTTGGTTTATACAAATATCTAATTTTTTTTTAACAAGCAATAAGGTTTTCTTATTAGTTTAGTAGTAATAACATATTATATAATTATGGAATTTAATATTCGAGAAGCACAAGTAACAGATATGCCAGAGGTTCTAAAATTAATTAACGACTTGGCTGTTTTTGAGAAAGAGCCTGACGCAGTAGAGGTTACTGTAAAAGATTTAGAACAAGACGGATTTGGAGACAATCCTGCGTTTAAATGTTTTGTTGCCGTAACCAACAAAACGGTGCAGGGTATTGCCATAATATACAATCGCTATTCGACCTGGAAAGGTAAAATAATACACCTAGAAGATTTAATAGTAAACGAAGCTTACCGACACCAAGGTATAGGCACGGCATTGCTAAACGAAGTGGTAAAGTACGCTTCAAGTATAAAAGCAAAACGTATTAATTGGGAAGTTATAGATTGGAATGAGCCTGCAATATCTTTTTACGAAAGTAAAGGCGCAACGGTTATGCGAGATTGGGATGTAGTACAATTAAACGAGCAGGGCATAAAAAATTACCTTAGTAACATATAACACATGGCTACCATAAATTTAAAGACACTGGTGTTATTGTCTTTTCTTATTTCATTTCAAAAAAATCATTAGGTTTGTAGCCATGTCTAAAAACAAAAACACAGGCTTAGTAACCCCAATAGAGGTCGCTAAAGCATTACATATAAACAAATATGGTATTGTGGGTACTGGTATAAGTTGGTTTTTAATAAAAATATTAAAAATAGCAACGATAGATACATTTTATAAAAAAAACAAGCACCTAAAAAATACGGCGTTTTTAAATAAAGTTTTAGAAGAATACGAAATAGATTTTGATATTCCAGAAGAAGATTTAAAGCGCCTACCAAAAGATGGCCCTTACATTACCATCTCTAATCACCCATTGGGTGGTATAGACGGTGTTTTACTTTTAAAATTAATGGTAGAACAGCGTAAGGATTATAAAATTATGGCTAATTTTTTATTGCATCGTGTAGAACCATTAAAACCCTACATCATGCCAGTTAATCCATTTGAAAACAAAAAAGATATTAAATCTAGTTTACAAGGATTTAAAAACGCCATATTACACCTGCGCAGTGGGCACCCTTTAGGCTTATTTCCTGCCGGAGAAGTATCTACTAAAAAAGAAGGTAAACATATCGTAGACAAAGCTTGGGAAGCTCCTGCCATGAAACTAATACAAAAAGCAAAAGTTCCTGTGGTACCCATTTATTTTCATGCAAGAAACAGTGCTTTGTTTTATAAACTATCGCGTATTAGCGACACCTTAAGAACAGCTAAATTACCGTCGGAAATTTTAACACAAAGAAAAAGAAAAATTAAAGTACGCATTGGCAAACCAATAAGCGTAAAGGATCAAAATGAATATAGTGACCTAAAGAGTTTTACCGATTTTTTAAGACGGAAAACATATATGCTTTCTAATTCTTTTGAAGAAAAAAACAAAGTGCTTAATCACATTTCTTCAAGTTTAAAAACTCAAAAATCACCTAAAAATCCAAAAGAAATAATAACACCAATATGCTCTAATTTAGTAGCCCAAGAAATAGAAACCTTAAAACAAAAAGACTGCCGTTTACTACAAAGTAAAAGCTACGAAGTTTATCTTGCTGCTGCTACAAATATTCCTAATATATTAAGAGAAATTGGTCGACTTAGAGAAATTACTTTTAGAGAAGTAGGCGAAGGTACTAACGAATCTATCGACCTCGATAAGTTCGACACCTATTACCACCATATGTTTCTATGGGATGCCGATAAAAAATGTCTTGCTGGTGCTTATAGAATGGGCTTAGGCAATAAAATTTTTAACACATTAGGCATTAATGGTTTTTATTTACAAGACCTGTTTCGTTTTGAACCAGAACTTCATAAAATGATGAGCGAGTCTATAGAAATGGGTAGAGCTTTTATAACCAAAGCTTACCAACAAAAACCAATGCCACTATTTTTACTCTGGCGCGGTATTGTACATACCACATTACGCTACCCTGAACATAAATTTTTAATTGGTGGTGTTAGCATAAGTAATCGATTCTCCAATTTCTCTAAATCTTTAATGATTGAGTTTGTGAAATCGCATTACTACGACCCTTATGTGGCACAATATGTAAGACCAAAAAAAGAATTTAAAGTAAAACTAAAAGATGCCGATAAAGATTTTGTTTTTGATGCTACCGAAGCCGATTTAAATAAATTTGATAAAATTATAGACGAAATAGAGCCCGGAGCATTACGGTTACCTGTTTTACTAAAAAAGTACATAAAACAAAATGCCAAATTAGTAGCCTTTAATGTAGACCCTTTATTTAATAATGCCATAGACGGCTTAATGTATATTAAAATTAAAGACTTACCAGAAAGTACGGTGCGTCCTGTTATGGAAGAATTTCAAGCCGAATTGGAACAAAAATATTCTAAAACTAAGAAGTGATTTTTAATGTTTTTTGGTGTATGTTGTTAATTGTGATGAGTTTACAAACTAATGAATGAATTTGCTTTTTCATTGAATAATCATTATTATCTTAGAATAATTATTAATTCACTGTTTAAATATGGCGCTTTGCTCTAGTTAGTAAATTAGAATCGTTAGTTATTAATAATTTTTCTTTTGCTGTGCCTGTTAGTGTAACCATTTTAGAGTACGAAAATTTTTTTGTTTTTTGATCTAAAGTTATCCAATTGGCAATGCCTTTT